>BADC01000073.1 GCA_000333435.1 Corynebacterium-like bacterium B27
TCCGCTGTAGCCCGTGACGACCGACTTGACCTCGCCGGTCAGGTCGACGCTCGTCACGTCGTCGAGGATGACCTCGGTGCCGAATTTTTCGGCCTGCTCCTGCAGTTTCATCATGAGCTCCGGGCCCTGGATGCCCTCGGGGAAGCCCGGGAAGTTCTCGACCTCCGTGGTCTTCATGAGCTCACCGCCGGCCTCGACGCTGGACGCGAGCAGCAGGGGCTTCAGCCCGGCCCGCGCGGCGTAGATCGCCGCCGTGAAGCCCGCAGGCCCCGACCCGATGATGATGATCTCGCGCATGTCGTTCCACTCCTGAGGATGATGAGCGGGCACACTTCGAGTGCGTCCACTGACCGGTACAACACATCCTAACCGCCCGCTATTCCGGCGTTCCGGGCGGATGCAGCCGGTGTTCAGCTGGGCAGGAGTGGCTGCGTCAGCGCTTCAGGCGGGCACGCACCGGCGCTAGCGCATCCCGCAGCTCAGGGGAACGCAGCAGGTAGAGCGCGCCGAGGTAGACGACCAGCATCACTCCCCCGATGATCGCCATCGACACGATCGCCGGCACGAACGGCGAGACCGCGAAGCCGCCTTCCACCCGGCCACCGAGGGCGAGCATCACGGCGATGCCGGCCGCCGACGCCGGCACCGCGGCGAGCCCGAAGCGCCCGAAGCTCCGCAGCACAGTCGCACCACCGGCGCCGCCGAGTCGCCGGCGGATGATGAGGGCCGCCACGAGGGTCTGGACGCCGGTGGCCACCGACAGGGCGAGCGCCAGGCCGGCTGCGATCCAGGCGTCGGGGAGGAAAGCGCATCCGATCGCCAATCCCGTGAAGATCACGGCCTGCAGCACCTGCAGGAAGAACGGCGCGCGCGTGTCGCTCAGCGAGTAGAACACCCGCTGCACCACGAAGAGCACGGTGAAGGGCAGCAACCCCACCAGGAAGGCGATGAGCACGTCGCCCATCGCCGCCGTGTTGGCGAAGCTGCGGTTGAACAGGCTCGCGAAGGGGTAGGCGACGATGATGAGCACGAACATGGCGAGCACCATGAACAGCGCGGTGCTGCGGATGGCTGCCGACACGTCCGAGCGCAGCTGCGTCAGCTCACCCGGGTTGGCGTGCCCCGACATCTTGGTGAAGTACGCCGTGACGATCGACACCGTCACGAGCGAATGCGGCAGCATGAAGATGAGCCAGGCGTTCTGGATGGTGGCGACGGATGCATCCGACCCGGACGCCAGGGCCGCCACGTTCGTCTCGACCAGGCCCGCCGCCTGGGTGACGAGCAGCATGCCGAAGGTCCAGCCCGCGAGCTTGCCCGCCGAGCCGAGGCCCACCCCGCGCCAGGCGAAATCGGGGCGGTAGCGGATGCCCACCCGCCGCCACGACACGAACAGCACGAGTGCCTGCGCCGCCACCGCGAGGGTGGTGAAGCCGCCGAGCAGCGCGATTTTGTCGGGCCCCCAGTCGGTGACCGCCCGCTCGCCGTTCGGGTCGGCGCCGAAGATCACCATGAACACGACCAGGCCGATGATGGAGATGGCGTTGTTGAGCGCCGGCGCCCAGGTGAACGGCCCGAACACGTTCTTGGCGTTCAGCACCTCGCCGAGCACGGTGTAGAGACCGTAGAAGAAGATCTGGGGCAGACACCAGTAGGCGAAGGCGATCGCCAGTGCCCGCTGCTCCCCGCTCCAGCTCGCGGCCGAGATGGTCACCAGCACGGGCGCGAGCAGCGTCGCCGCCAGCGTGGTGCCGCCGAGGATCACCATGGTGATGGTCAGCAGCTTGTTGATGTAACCCTTGCCGCCGTCGGGATGGAGCATGGCCCGTACGATCTGCGGCACCAGCACGGCGCTCAGGGTGCCGCCGGCGATGATCGCGTAGATGTTGTTCGGCAATTGGTTGGCCACGGCGAACGCGTCGGCGCTGGCACTGCCCACCACGCCGATGGTCTGCGCCAGGATGATCGTGCGCACGAACCCCATGACACGCGACACGATCGTGCCCGACGCGAGCAGCGCGCTCGATCGGCCGATGCTGGGGGTCGCGTTACTCATCCGCCGCCGTTCGTCGTTGCTTGCGCCGGCGCAGGATGTTGCGCACGATGCCGATCCCGAACACCGCGACGACGAGCACTCCGATGAGTACCGTGCCGAGGGTCTCCCACTCCGCGCTCACGTTCACCACAACGGGTGAGGGCGTGGAGATGAGCACACCGGTGGGGCTGAGGAGCTGGATGCCCAGCGTCACGGCCCCGTTCGCCACCGCCGTGACCGGGATCTGCGCGCCCTTGCGCGACGACGCCTCGATCGTGACCTCGACGTCGTTCTGCTCCACGAGCAGACGCCCGTTCGACGGTGTGACGTGCACCAGCACGGTCACCGGATAGGGCAGCTCGTTGCTCAGCGTCACCGGGAGCGGGGCCTGGTTCGAGAGCAGGTTGATGTTCGACCCGTCGATCATCTGCACCGAGCCGAGGGTCTTGCCGATCGCGTCGAGACTGCCCTGCACGGCGACGTTCCAGCCGCCCTCGTTCGGCACCCAGCTGTTCGAGAGCAAGGCGAGGAGGTCGGCCCGCTGCTCCCCTGTGAGCATCGCCGGGTCGGCCAGGATGGAGGAGAACGAGGCGATGCTCTGCGACGCGCCGAGCAGGGTCTGGATCTGCGCGATCCGCTCGGCGGACTCCGGCGAATCGAGGATGGTGGCGGCCTGCACGGGGGTGCGCGCGAGCAGGGACTGCACCGGAGCGGTCTGGGCCCAGGGAAGGGACTCGAGCGCGGCGAGCACCTGGTCGAGATCGGTGAGGTTCATGGCGGTGCGATCGAGCACGGCGAGAACGCTGCTGCCGGCCGCACCGGTGCCGCGCTCGGCCGCAACGGCGAGCGACCCGCTCAGTCGTGCGAGCGCCTGCCCGCGGCGCGCATCCGAGTTGGCCGCCAGCGCATCCTGCATCGCCGTGGACAGGACGTGGTCGGCGACCAGCGCGGTCTGGTCGCCCCACCGAGACGACGCTGTCGAGCGACTCGCCGCCCGTGGCGGCGTTGAGCTGTGCCGAGTCGAGGATCGTGGTGGTGAGACCCGACTGGGCGAAGAAGGGCAGATCGCTCGACACCACGCTGCCCGCGCGGGGCCAGGTGATGCTGGTGCTGGTGTAGTCCCAGTCGAGCAGCTGCTCGAGCGTGGGGACCGCGGCGGCCGGGGGCGTGGGTTGCGGCGTGGGCGTCGCCGTCGCTGCCGTGGTGGCGTCTGCCGAGCCGGCGGAGGTCGACGTGGGCGGGGGCGAGGCGGTGGCGGGGGCGGTCGGCTCGATGAGCTCGTTCACATCGGTGAAGTTCGCGGCGTTCAGCGCGTAGCCGAAGGAAGTGGGCGCCAGTACCTCGGGTGCGCCGGCCTGATGCTCTCCGGCGAGGTCGGAGTCGCCGTAACTGAGCGGGATGATGGGATTCGAGGCGGCATCGAGCCGTTCGAGCCAGGTCACCGCCGACGCCGGCGCCGTGGAGCCGAGCGCGCGGATGGAGACGATGATGCGCGGGTCGACCGCGATGGTGACCGGGCGGTCGACCACGGCGTCCAGCTCCCGAGTGAGCACGCCGGTGTCGCTCGTGAAGGTCTCGAGCGACGTCGCCGGGATCAGCCCCGAGGTGCTCGCAATGCTCGTCAGCGGAGCGATCACCGTGACTCCGGTGGCAGGCGGTGCCGCCGAGGCGGGATCGTTCCAGACGATGCTGGTGTGCGTCTCGGCGACGACGTTACCGCCGACGGTGAGGCGGGCGGAGAGACCGTAGCTTCCCCACTCGTCGAGCGCGAGCCCGGCGGCGGGCACGGTGAGCTGCACCGTATGGCTGGCGCCGAGGGCCACGGCGGGTGCGGATGCGGTGGCGATGCGGTCGAGGTCGAGTGCGGCATCCGTCGGCGGGTTCGCGATCCAGGTGTCGTAGGCGCTCGCCGAGGTGAGGGGGGCGCGATCGAGCAGAACGTCGATCGTGCCCTCGGCGACCGTGTCGGGCCCGGGGTTGGCGATCTCGATCGAGAGCGAGAGGTCGGCGCCGGGGGTGAGGATGCCGTTGCCCGCCGGCGACAGGGCGAGGGCCACGGTGCCGGTGGACGCATCCGCCGCCGCCCCTGCTGCTGCTGGAGCGACCGTCGTGCCCGCGGCGTCGGCCGCCGCGACCGGGGTCGCGAAGAGTGCACCGGCGATCAGTGCGCTGACGGCGATCGCGGGCGCAACTCGAGTCAATCGACGCGCTGAAGAAGTCATAGGCAGTCGTCGGAGCGCTGGTGGCGCCCGCATCC
>BADC01000072.1 GCA_000333435.1 Corynebacterium-like bacterium B27
GCTGATGACCGCTTCGCAGTTCTACACCCAGCTGCAGATCATGGCGAAGAACCAGTCCCCCGAAGCAAGAACAGCCCGATGTTCAAGCAGCAGCGCATTCTGCTCTACATCCTGCCGCTGGTGTTCGTGTTCTCGGGTGTCGCGTTCCCGCTCGGTGTCATGTTCTACTGGCTCACCTCGAACCTGTGGACCATGGGTCAGCAGTTCCTGGTCATCCGCAACATGCCCACCCCGGGTAGTGAGGCGGCGAAGGCCCGTGAGGCGCGACTGGCGAAGAAGGGCAAGCTCGAACCGACGAAGGGCGCTCCGGAGATCGAATCGATTCCCGAGCCGCCCAAGACGACGCAGCGACAGCAGCCTGTGAGCAAGAACCGCGCGAAGAAGCAAGGTGACAAGAAATGAGTGACGTGACCGAGACCACCGACAGCAGCACCGCCCCCGACATCGACGAGACGTTGGCGGCCCACGACGACGTCAGCGTCGACGTGGCGGGCCCTGAGGCGGCGGATGCCGGCACCTCACGCCTGGACGACGAGGGTGATGTAGCCGCTGACTACATTGAGGAGTTGCTCGACATCTGCGACCTCGATGGCGACATCGACATCGAGGTCACTGACGGTCGGGCGTACATCTCGGTGAACGCATCGGGAGACAGCAACCTCCGTGTGCTCTCGCGCACCGAGACCGTCGCGGCGTTGCAGGAGCTCACCCGCCTTGCCGTGCAGACGAAGACCGGTGAGTTCTCGCGCCTGATCCTGGATGTCGGTGGCAGCCGCGAGCAGCGCCAGCGCGAGCTCGAGCGTTTGGTCGACGCCGCGGTCGCACGGCTCGAAGCCGGCTCTGACGCGGCCCACCTCGAGCCGATGTCCTCCTACGAGCGCAAGCTCGTGCACGACATCGTGGCCGCGCGCGGCTTTTCCTCGGAGTCCGAGGGTGAGGGCCGCGACCGTCACACCGTCGTCCGCCGCGCATAGTTTCACGTGAAACAGTGACACCGGAGCAGGATGCCCCCGTCGAGCCCGAACCGGCCGTGGCTGCGGCGATGTTCGGCGATCGAGTTGATCTGGCGCGCCGCTATACGGCGGACCTGGCACGTCGTGGTGAAGAGCTCGGCCTGATCGGCCCTCTCGAGCTGCCTCGGCTGTGGAGCCGGCACGTGATCAACTCCGGTATCGTCGCGCCTCTTCTGCGACCAGGTCGGGTCGGCGACATCGGAAGTGGTGCGGGGCTGCCCGGAATCGTGCTGGCCATCGCGCGGCCCGATGTCGAGTTCGTTCTCATCGAGCCGATGGAACGCAGGGTGGCGTGGTTGGAGGAGCAGGTGGACCTGCTCGGATTGAGCAACGTCACCGTCCTTCGTGCTCGCGCGGAGGAAGCCCGTCTGCCCTCCCCCCTCGATCAGGTGACGGCACGTGCGGTCAGCGCATTCAGCAAATTGATCCCGATGTGCGTTCCACTTCTCCGCCCGGGCGGCGAGATGGTGTTGATGAAAGGCGCAGGAGCGATCGGCGAGATCGCGGCCGCCGAGAAGGCGGTCCATAAGTACAAGCTCTCCGACGTCGAGGTTGTGGAGCTGGGCGAGTCGCTCGGGGTGGAGACCACTCGCGTCATCCGTGCGCGAGTGCCATGACGCCGCAGCTCATCGCGGCGTGGGGAGGCGTCTGGACAACGCCCCGGGCTGCGCGCGGGGTCGCACGCTCGTGACCGTCGGCGCCCCTCCCCCAGTGTCACTCGACTTCGGTAACATCGAAGAGTACGTTCGGGCGCTCTGCCCACCGATGTTTCACGTGAAACATACCGTCAGGATTGTGTGAATGACCAGTGATGCAACCGCCTTCGATGCGTCGACGCCGCTGGCTCGTGAGCTCGCCGACCTCTCTCAACGAAAGCGGCAACTGGCGATGCGCGAGTTCCCCCTCCCCCAGTCCCCCCGCGTTCTGACGGTCGCGAACCAGAAGGGCGGCGTCGGGAAGACGACGACGACAGTCAACCTCGCCGCAGCGCTTGCTCGCGAGGGTGCTCGGGTGCTGGTGATCGACCTCGACCCTCAAGGAAATGCGTCGACGGCACTCGGCGTCGAGCACCGGGGGGACAAGCCGAGCGTGTACGACGTGCTCATCCACGACGAGGCGATGGCTGATGTGATTCAGCAGAGCCCGGAGTCGGCGAACCTGTTCTGCCTCCCGGCCACGATTCATCTTGCGGGAGCAGAGATCGAGCTGGTGCCGATGGTGGCGCGCGAGCAGCGCCTCCGCGGGAGCTTGGATCGATACCTCGCCGCACAGACCGAATCCGGCACGCCGTTCCACTACGTCTTCATCGACTGCCCACCATCGCTCGGCTTGCTCACCATCAATGCCTTCGTCGCAGCGCGGGAGGTGCTCATCCCGATCCAGTGCGAGTACTACGCATTGGAGGGTCTGAGCCAGCTGCTCAACAACATCAGCTTGATCGAACGGCACCTCAACCCGACTCTCGCCGTCTCCACGATTCTCCTCACCATGTACGACGGGCGCACCCGCCTGGCGTTCCAGGTGGCGGAGGATGTTCGTGCCCACTTCCCAGCCGAGACATTGAAGGCCGTGATCCCCCGCTCGGTGCGGATCTCCGAGGCGCCGAGTTACGGTCAGACCGTCATCAGTTTCGACCCCGGGTCACCCGGCTCCGTCTCCTACTTGGAGGCTGCCGCCGAAATCGCAGAGAGAGGAGCGCCGCATCGTGGCAACTAAGAAGAGGGCCGGCCTCGGCCGGGGCATCGGCGCCCTGATTCCGACGGACGAACCCCGACCCGAAGGTGCGCGCCCGGTTGACGTGTTCTTCGACGCACCGCAGTCAGCGGGCCCCGAGTTGGTGGCCGTGCCCGGAGCGCGTCTGGCGCAGCTCGACCCGAAGAGCATCGTGCCCAACGCGAAGCAGCCGAGAAGCGTGTTCGACCCGCAAGATCTCGCTGAACTCGTGCATTCCATCCGCGAGATCGGCGTGCTCCAGCCCATCGTCGTGCGCGAGCTTCCGCGGGCCGATGGTGCCGACCAGCAGTACGAACTCGTCATGGGTGAGCGCCGACTTCGCGCCACCAAGGAGGCGGGGCTCGACACCATTCCGGCCGTGGTCAAGGACACGGCCGACGAAGACATGTTGCGCGACGCGCTGCTGGAGAACCTGCACCGATCACAGCTCAACCCGCTGGAAGAGGCATCCGCCTACCAGCAGTTGCTCGACGACTTCGGCATCACGCAGGAGCAGCTCGCCGAGCGGATCGGACGCTCGCGACCGCAGATCACCAACACCCTCCGCCTCCTGCGTCTCCCCCCGGCGGTGCAGAACCGAGTTGCCTCCGGTGTTCTGAGTGCGGGACACGCCCGCGCAGTGCTCGCTGTGGGCGACGTCGAGGCGATGACCCGCCTGGCCGACAAGATCGTGAACGAAGACCTCTCCGTGCGCGCCGCTGAGGCACTCGCTTCGGAGGCGCCCAAGCAGTCCCGGGCGAAAACCACCGCAGGGACGAAGCGGGGGCATCTCGATGAGATCGGCGAGCGGCTGGGTGACCGGCTCAACACGCGAGTGCGCGTGAGCCTCGGCCGTACGAAGGGCCAGATCGTGATCGACTTCGCGACTATCCAAGACCTCAACCGGATTCTGGGAGAGCTTGGCGAAGAGGGTTACGGGCGCTAGACGGAGTTCTTCCGGAGGCCGTGTCCCACGACGATGAAGGCAGACCGGTCGGCAGGGTCGCCGCACCGGGACCGCCGTTTCACGTGAAACATTCGCCCCACGGGTCAGGCGGACGCAGCGCCGCCGATCGCCACCTCGCTGAGCTTCTCGTAGACCGAACCGAGTGAGAACCCGGCGGCGAGAATGCCCTGCGGCACGGTGGAAGTCTCGGTGAGACCGGGAAGCACGTTGGCCTCCAAGAACCACGGCACCCCCGCCTCGTCGATGATGAGGTCGATGCGCGAGATGTGACGGAGACCGAGTGTCTGGTGGATGGCCAGCGCGGCGGCACTGGCGGCCGCGATCGTGTCATCGTCGAGACGAGCCGGTACGAAGAAGCTCGTCTCCCCCGCGTTGTAGCGCGCCTCGAAGCTGTACACGCCCGAGCGTGGTTCGATCTCCACCGGTGGGAGCGCGAATGCACCGTCGCCGAGATCGATGATGCCGATCGACACCTCGACCCCACGGGCGCGCTGCTCGATCAACGCCACCTCGCCGTAGGTGTACGCGTCGACGACGGCGCGCGGGAGGTCATCGGCTGACGCGATGACGCCGACCCCCAGTGCGGATCCGCCCATCGCCGGCTTCACGACCAGGTCTGAGCCCAGCGAGCGCGACACCAGGTCGAGCACCTGCGTGGCACCGAGCTCGCGGAACGTGTCACGGGGCAACGTCAGCCACCGCGGCGTCGCGAAGCCGGCGCGTTCGACCAACACCTTTGCCGTCGGCTTCTGCCAAGCGAGGCGGGCCGCCGTCGCCTGGGCACCGACGTAGGGGATCCGCAGCACGTCGAGCAGCGCGCGGAGCGCGCCGTCTTCGCCACTGGCGCCGTGCAGCGCCGGCCAGACCACGTCGGGCCGCGTCTCGTCGAGATACGACAGCAGCGTCGCATCCGGATCCCGGAGGATGACCGTGTGCCCGCGCTCGGCAAGACTGTCGGCGACGCGGCGACCCGACCGGAGCGAGACGTCGCGTTCGTGGGAGATGCCACCGGCGAGGACGACGACGGTGCGAGGAGTGACGGAATCGGTCATGATCTCAATCCAGGTTGGGCGGTGGCGCGGAGAAGTTGCGGTCGCGAACGGTCTCGAGGGGACCGGTGGCAGAGAATGTCTCGAGCAGGTCGAGCTCTCCGTTGATGACGTTCTGGAGCCGCCGGATCCCGACACGGATCGACTCGGGCGTGGGGTAACAGAACGAGAGGCGGATGTTGTTGCGGCCACCGCCGTCGGCGTAGAACGCCGTGCCGGGCGTGTACGCGACGAGCTCCTTGACGGCGCGAGGCAGCATCTGCTTGGAGTCGAGGTAGGGCGGCAAGGTCAGCCAGACGTAGAACCCGCCATCCGGGTCCGTCCATTCCAGGTTGGGGAGATAATCGGTTAAAGCGCTGATCATGGCCTCTTTTCGCTCGCGGTAAACACCGCGGAAGCGGTCGACCTGAGCGCGCCAATCGATCGTGTCGAGATACCTCGAGATGACGAGCTGGCTGAACGACGACGGTGAGAGCACGGCGGCTTCGTTCGCGAGGATGAGCTTCTCTCGGATGGCGTGCGGGGCCAGCGCCCACCCCACCCGGAAGCCGGGCGCAAGCGTCTTCGAGAACGTGCCGAGGTAGATCACGCCATCCTGCTCGACCGACCGCAGAGCCGGGGGCGGCGGCGCGTCGAAGTGCAGCAGACCATAGGGGTTGTCCTCGAGGACGAGGATCCCGTTGTCCTTGGCGATCTGGAGCACCTCGAGCCGCCGCTCCCACGACAGGGTGACACCGGCCGGGTTCTGGAACGAGGGAATGGTGTACAGGAACTTGATGGTCTTTCCGAGCCCCTTGAGCCGAGCGATGTTCTCGCGCAGCGACTCCGGGATCATGCCGTGCTCGTCCATCGCCACGTGATGCGTCTCGGCCTGGAACGACCGGAAGATCACCATGGCGGTCACGTAGCTCGGGCCCTCCGCGAGCACCACGTCGCCCGGGTCGATGAAGAGCTTCGTCACCAGTTCGAGCGCGTGCTGAGAGCCGGTGGTGACCACCACGTCATCAGCCGACCCGCGGATGCCCTCCATCGCCATCACATCGAGGATCTGTTCGCGCAGTGCCGGCACGCCCTGCCCCGAGCCGTACTGCAGGGCCACCGAGCCCTGGTCGCGCATCACCCGGTTCATGGAGTCGATCACGAGCTCCTGCGGCAGCGCCGAAACGGCGGGCATGCCACCGGCGAGGGAGACCACCTCGGGTCGGGACGCCACGGCGAACAGGGCGCGCACCTCGGAGGCGGCGAGGCCGGCCGTGCGCTCGGCGTAGTTGGCGTACCACGGGTCGAGGTTGTTACCCGCGGTCGAAGGGGGTTTCTGATTGCTCACGCGTGCATCCCGACGTAGACCGAAATTCCATCGTATGACATGCAAAAGTGGCCCACTGCACGAATGCGGCGGGCCACTTGGGACGAACTGGCCGAAAGGCCGTTCGCAAGGCTTCAGATCAGATGAACGCCGCGAGGTCGGCCTCGAGCGCGGCCTTCGGCTTGGCGCCGATGATGGTCTTGACCACCTCACCGCCCTGGTACACCTTCATCGCCGGAATCGACGTGATCTGGTACTTCATGGCGGTCTGCGGGTTGTCGTCGACGTTGAGCTTCACGATCTCGATCTTGTCGGCGTGCTCCTCGGCGATCTGGTCGAGGATGGGCGACACGGCGCGACACGGCCCGCACCACTCGGCCCAGAAGTCGACGAGGATGGTCTTCTCGGACTTCAGGACGTCGGCGTCGAAGCTGGCGTCAGACACTGCCTTGGCGTTGGACATTGTTCCTTCTTTCGTGTGGATCGGATTCCGGATGCCCGGAAGTCGGTTGGGGCCGCGACTACTCGGCGGCCACGAGGTCGTCGACCTCGGCCGCCACCGCGGCGGCGAGTTCGATGTGCGAGGTGTTCTCGACCTGGTCGAGGGCCGCGAGGAACTGCTCCGCGTCGAGTGCGGCAACGGTTCCGGAGGCGGCGGCGGTGACCGCCTGACGGTAGTGCGGGTCGATCACGTCGCCCGCGGCGAAGACGCCGGGGAGGTTGGTCTTCGACGAGCGGCCCTGCACCGCGATGGTGCCCTCTGCCGTGAGCTCGAGCTGCCCGTGCACGAGGTGCACGCGCGGGTCGTTGCCGATGGCCACGAACAGGCCCTGCACCGGGAGGTCGCGCTCCGCCTTCGTGACGGTGTCGCGGAGTCTCAGCGACTCGACACCGTTCTCGCCCGCGATGGCGACGACCTCCGAGTTCCAGACGAACTCGATCTTCTCGTTCTGCAGCGCCCGCTCCTGCATGATCTTCGAGGCGCGCAGGGTGTCCTTGCGGTGCACGACGTACACCTTCTCGGCGAAGCGGGTGAGGAAGGTCGCCTCCTCCATGGCGGAGTCGCCGCCACCCACCACCGCGATGGTCTTGGCCTGAA
>BADC01000071.1 GCA_000333435.1 Corynebacterium-like bacterium B27
TCTTCACAATCTGTGGACAACCCTGCCAGGGGCCGCTCAGGCGCCCTTGTAGCGCTGATTGTGCTTGATGCGGTTCGAGATCTCGGTGACCTGGTTGTAGATCGACCGCTTCTCGGTCATGAGCTTGCCGATCTTGTTGTTGGCGTACATCACCGTGGTGTGGTCGCGCCCGCCGAAGAGCTGGCCGATCTTGGGCAGCGACAGGCTCGTCATCTCCCGGCAGAGGTACATGGCGATCTGGCGGGCTGTGGCGATCGCCTGTGATCGGCTCGAGCCGTAGAGGTCGTCGACCGAGAGCTTGAAGTACTCGGCGGTGTGATTGATGATGTCGACCGGCGCGATGACGTTGTCGTCGTCGAGCGTGATGAGGTCTTTCAGCACGGTCTGCACGAGGGTCATGTCGACCGGCGTGCGGTTGAGGCTGGCGAAGGCGGTGACGCGGATGAGCGTGCCCTCGAGTTCGCGCACGTTGCTCGACACCTTCGAAGCCATGAACTCGAGGATGTCGTCCGGCACCCGCAAGCGCTCGCTCTGCGCCTTCTTACGCAGGATCGCGATGCGCGTCTCGAGGTCGGGGGTCTGCACATCGGTGATGAGTCCCCACTCGAAGCGGGTGCGCATCCGGTCTTCGAAGCCGGTGAGGTGCTTCGGCGGCAGATCGGAGGTGATGACGACCTGCTTGTTGTGGTCGTGCAGGGTGTTGAAGGTGTGGAAGAACGCCTCCTGGGTCTCCGCCTTGCCCTGGAGGAACTGGATGTCGTCGATCAGGAGGAGGTCGATGTCGCGGTAGCGGGAGTGGAAGGCGGCGCCGCGGTTGTTCGCGATCGAGTTGATGAAGTCGTTGGTGAACTCCTCGGAGCTCACATAGCGCACGCGCACCCCGGGATAGAGGGAGATGGCGTAGTGGCCGATCGCGTGCAGGAGGTGGGTCTTGCCGAGACCCGAGTCGCCGTAGATGAAGAGCGGGTTGTACGCCTTGGCCGGTGCTTCGGCGACGGCTACGGCGGCCGCGTGGGCGAAGCGGTTCGAGCCGCCGATGACGAAGTTGTCGAAGCTGTACTTGGGATTCAAGCGCGTGTCGTTGTTGCGGAGCGGGCCCACCGTCTCCTGCACGGGCGGCGCGACCGATTCGACGTACGCGGAATCGGCCACGGTGACCGGCATGACGGGGTCGGTCACCGTGCTGGTGGTGTAGCCGTCGATGTCGGGGTTGACGACCACCGAGAAGCTGTTGACGTCGAGCTCGGGGTCGAGCGTGCCGAGGGCGGTGAGCAGGGACGGGCGAACGCGCTGCTCGAGCATGTCGCGCGTGAAGTCGTTGGGCACTTCGAGATAGAAGGAACCGCCCAGGATGCCCTTCGGTACCACCAGACCGAGGAAGCCTTTCAGCTGCGGGGTGATGCGCTCATCAGTGGCGAGCACCTGGAGGACCGACCGCCAGTTGTCCTCCGTCGAACCGGCACCCTCAGCCAATGGAACTCCTGTCGAACGTGAATTGCGTGCCGAACTCACTCGCTCGACCGTCTGCCGTGTCTGCGCCCCCGCCGGCCTGTTAGTAACTGTAGGCACCTAAGCTAGTGACTGCCATGGCGCAGGGCAAGTTCGCTGTATTGACTGTACGCGTGTCATTCACAGATGTTGTCCACAGTCTGTGGATACTTGATCTTTTGAGCGTATTCGGTTTGACCGGAGCCGATTAAGACCGTAGTTTTAATCAGTTGACTTGTGGATTCCCACACCCTTCACTTCACGGCGGTCGTTCCATGCGGGTGCCTGCCGAACCACGGAGAACATTATGAGCAAGCGAACCTTCCAGCCGAACAACCGCCGCCGGGCCAAGGTGCACGGCTTCCGACTGCGCATGCGCACCCGTGCGGGCCGCGCCATCCTGTCGGCGCGCCGCCGCAAGGGCCGCACCGAGCTCTCCGCCTGATCTCCGCCCGACGGAGATCTCCGCGGTGCTGGCCCGAGCGAATCGCATCACCCACGGTCGCGAGTACCGCGCCACCGTGCGCGGTGGTTCGAAGTTCGTCGGCGCCAACACGGTCACCTACATTCGCGCATCCGATTCGTCGGATGCGCGTTTCGGGTTCATCGTGGCGAAATCCGTCGGTGTCGCGGTCGTTCGGAATCGGGTGCGCCGCCGTCTGAAGGCGGCGAGCTACGCGTTGCTGCCCCAGCTGGCTCCGGGCTACGACGTGGTGGTGCGGGCGCTCCCCCAAGCTGGGTCCCAGCCTTACCGCGTACTCTTCGAAGAACTGTCACGCTCACTCACCAAAGGATCAGTACTCGCATGATGTCGGTCGTGACTGCGATCGTGCTGCTCCCCCGCAATCTCGCGGTGCTGGTGCTCCGGGGTTACCGTGCGGTGATCTCGCCGCTCTACGGCGACGTGTGCCGCTACTACCCGTCGTGTTCCGCCTACACCCTCCAGGCCATCCAGCAGCGTGGCGTCATCGTCGGATCGGCGCTCGGTCTCTACCGCATCGTGCGCTGCCATCCCTGGGCCAAAGGCGGCGTCGATGACGTGCCGCCGGTCCGCCGCCAGAGATATCGGCTGACGCCGTTCGGTTTCGTCGTAGCTAGCCACGGAAAGGGCTAACCCCACACCATGGAAATCCCGTTTCTCGATACCATCCTCTGGCCCATCAAATGGGTCGTGGAGCTCATCCTGGTCGCCTGGCACTGGCTCTGGACCGCTATCGGGCTCGACCCGGCGGCCGGTCTCACCTGGGTGCTGTCGATCGTGGGCCTCGTGCTGGTGGTGCGTGCCGCGCTGATCCCGATCTTCGTGCGGCAGATCAAGAGTCAACGCAAGATGCTCGAGGTCGCCCCGCAGCTGAAGAAGATCCAGGACAAGTACAAGGGAAAGAAGG
>BADC01000070.1 GCA_000333435.1 Corynebacterium-like bacterium B27
CCGACCGCCGAGACGCTGCCGTCGACACCGGCCTGGGCGCCGGCGAAGCCGTCGAAGCCGGCGTTGGCACCGATGCCGTCGGGGCCGATCGTGGCGCCCGCATTCACCTGGGCCTCGGCACCGGCCATCACCTCGGCGCTGCCCTCGGCGCCGGCGAGCCCGCCGAGCACCTGCACGTTGCCGTTGACCCCGGCTGTTCCGCCGATCATGGCGTCAGCGGATGCGCTAGCCTCCGCCCCGTCGAGGCTGATACCCGCGCTCGCCTCTGCATTGGAGTCGAGGCCCACGAACGCTTCGGCCGTGCCCTCGCCCTCCGACCAGCCGTTCTCCCAGCCGCCGGTGGCGTTGGCGCCCGCACCCCACTGCCAGCCCGCTTCGGCGTTCGCCTCGGCGGACGTGGGGCCGGTCTCGGTGCCGGCGCTCGCATGTCCGTCGGCTTCGAAGCCGTGGGCATCGCTCGAGGAGTGCGTCGTGGTGTCATCGCCGGTGCCGCCGCCCCCACCGCCGCCGCCTCCGCCACCCGCGGAGCCGCCGCCGTTCGAGCCGCCTCCGCCGCCGGAACCGTTGCCGCCGCCGTTCGAGCCCCCGCCGCCGCCCGATCCGCCGCCGAACGCCCCGCCGTCGGTCGACGCCGTGTTCTGCTCCTCGGCGTTCTTCACGAGGTCGCTGCTGCCGCTGCGGAGCGCCTGGATGGCCGCCTTCAGCTGAGCGGTGTGCGTGCCGTTCCAGTCGGAGCGGAAGGTCGTCGCATCCGGCCCCTGCCAGGCCGGCGTGTGGTTCACGCTCGAGGTGAGCGTCGACGTCACCGTGTTCAGATTGTCAGCGGCGCTGTCGAACTTCTTCGCCAGCTGCCGGAGCTGTTCGACGTCCGCCCCGTAGAAACCACCAGCCATGACACCCTCTCAAGCGTGCAGATCGATGTGTGTGATCGATGTGTGGAAGGAAAAGGGCGGGGGCTCCGCGTCGGAACCCCCGCCCAACTCGAACTACGCGTTCGAGGTGGCCTCCTGGTCGGACGCGTTCTTCGAGGCCTTCTGCGAGGCGTCCTCGAGCGCGGTGATGACCTGCTTCAGCGCGGCGGTGTGGGTGGTGTTCCACTCGTTGCGGAAGTTCTCCGCGTCGGGGCCGGTCCACTGCACCGACTGCAGAGCGCTGGTGAGCGTGGTCAGGATCTGCTGAACCTGCTGCGACTGGGTGTTGAGCTGCTTGCTGAGCGAGCGGACCTGCTCGACATCGAGACCCCAAACGGCCATGATTCTCTCCCTTTCATTCCGCGGACCGGGCTGTCCGGTTCCGCTACTTCCTGTGAGGTCGTCCTCACGAGAAAGACACTACGGACGACTGTCGAAACCCGCGATGGGGAGAAGTCCCCATTCGTCCCCATCAGTCGTCACGGGTCGCCACCTGCAGCTTCGTGACGCGGCCGCCCTGCACGAAGAAGCCCCGGCCAGGGGGCAGATCCGAGCGCTTGAAGCGGCCGAGCGAGGTGCCGAGCAGGGTGTCGCCGTCGAGCTCGCCGGGCACCAGCAGGAGGCCCCGCTTGGCGTTCTTGAACGAGCCGCCGAGGGTCCACGCCGCCGACCAGGTCGACGACTCGCTCTCGCCGATCACGAACACGTCCTCGCGGAGCGCGCGCTTGATCAGCCGGTCGACGTCGTTCTCGGCCGGCGACCCGTTCAGCTCGCCCACGTTCTCGATCACGAGGGCGAACTGTGTGGGCTTCAGCGTCTCGGCGTCGAGCTGGGCCGAGACATCATCGGCGAAGGCGGCTATCTGGGCCGGATCGGAGAGCGAGAGCGACCACAGCGGCAGGGGCGTGAGGCTGGTCTTCCGCGGCGAGATGTGCACCAGACGGATGCCCGGGTCGGCCCGCCGCAGCGCCGTCGCGATGGTGGCCAGCGCGGTCGAGCGCCCGCTGCCGGCCGATCCGGCCACGAGCAGCGCTCCTCGCGCCGCCACCCCGAACGGCCCGAGCGTGTCGTCGCGCACCCCGATGACGGGCTGCGGTTCGGCCCCGGGGCCGGCGGTGGTGGCAGGAAGGGTGCCGAGCGCGATCGAGTCGCCGAGCGTGCGCACGGGCTCGGCCGGCGCCACCCCCTGGCGCGTCATCGCCTCGGCGAGCTTCGCGATCTCGCGCGCCTGGATGGCCACGTTCGGGTCGGCGCCGAGCATGGCGATCTGCACCTCGTCGCCGTCCATCACGCCGCGGCCGGGCGGTGACACGGCCGAGAGCGTGTCCTTCGGCGCGTTCACCAGCGAATAGTCGTCCTCGTTCGCCATCCGGAGCACCAGGCGGCGCTGGATGGTGGAGCCGAGCGATGCCGGCACCGAGTTGGGCCGGTCGCCGGCGACGACGATGTGCACGCCGACCTGCCGGCCGTCGGTGGCGATCTGCGAGAAGGTCGTGAACCAGGCCGAGTGGCCGCCGAACTCGTACTGCTCGCGGAACGCGCCGATGCCGTCGACGAGCACCAGGATGCGCGCCTCACCGGGTGCGTTCGCGATGCGCCGGTACTCGCCGATCGACCCCGCGCGCACTGCGGAGTAGCGCTCGGAGCGGTCGTCGACGAGGTCGCGCAGCATCCGGAGCAGGCGGATCACGCGCTCCTCGTCGTCGCCGTCGATGATGGCGCCCACGTGCGGCAGCTCCTGCAGCATGCTGAGGCCCGACGAACCGAAGTCGAGGCCGTAGACGTGCACGGGCCCACCACGGGGCGTGACGGCGGCGGCGACCGCGATCATCCGCAGCGTCGCGCTCTTACCCGAGCCACCGGTGCCGTAGACGGCCATGTTGCCGTCGCGGTCGGGCTCGTAGAAGACGGTCGGCTGGCTCTGCGACGCCGGGTCGTCGATGACGCCGAGCAGCAGCCGCTCATCGGTGCGCGGGTTCGGTAGCAGCGAGAAGTCGTAGACCGCGGCGAGCTCGTCGAGCCAGGGCTTGCGCGGCTCGGGGATGTCGGCCATCTTCGCAGCGGTGCGGATGCTCGACACCAGCCGGGCGATGTCGGTCGGCCCCGGGTCGGCGAGCTCGGGCGCCTCGACCTCGGGCTGTTCCCAGACCGCGCCGGAGCCGAAGTCCATCTCCACCAGATCGATGCGCGGGCGGGTGGGGGCGTTGGTGGTCCAGCCGCCCGCATATCCGGTCTGGAACGCGGCGAGCCGGCCGGGGCCGGTCTTCGCCGCGCCACGGCCCGGGATCGACTGGTCGAAGTAGGCGGCCATCGGGTCGCCGAGGATGTCGCTGGAGTCGTCGGCGTCGGCCATCCGGAGCGCGATGCGCAGGTTGGTGTTGGCGCGCAGGTTGTCCTTGATGACACCAGCGGGGCGCTGGGTGGCGAGGATCAGGTGGAGGCCGAGCGAGCGACCGCGCTGCGCGACATCCACCACGCCGTCGACGAACTCGGGCACCTCCTGCACGAGCGCCGCGAACTCGTCGACCACGATGAGGAGGCTCGGCGGGGTCTCGGGGTCGCCCGTCTTCTCGAGGCTCACCAGGTCTTTCGCCTTCTTGCGGTTGAGCAGGTGCTCGCGGTAGCGGAGCTCGGCGCGCAGGCTCGTGAGCGCCCGCCGCACCAGGTGCGGCGAGAGGTCGGTGACGAGGCCGACGGTGTGCGGCAGCCCGACGCAGTCGGCGAAGGCGGCACCGCCCTTGTAGTCGACGAAGAGGAAGGTGGCGCGGTCGGGGCTGTGCGCGGCCGCCATACCGAGCACCCCCGACTGCAGGAACTTCGCTCTTGGCCGCACCCGTCGTGGCCGCCGACAAGGGCGGCCGGCCCCTGGTTGCGGAT
>BADC01000069.1 GCA_000333435.1 Corynebacterium-like bacterium B27
CCTTCACGGATGCCGTTCTCGCCGACGACCAGGGCAACATCGTGGGGGCCAAGGCCCCCTCCACCCCGCCCGACTACTCGGCGGGAGTGATCGACGTGCTGCGGGTGCTCGCCGAGCAGCTCGGCCTGAGCCTGGAGGCGATGCTCGCCGACACCCGGCACATCGCACACGGCACCACCTCGTCGCTGAACGCCCTGGTCATGGGCAACGTGCCGCCGGTGGGCTTCATCACCACGCGCGGTCACGGCGACTCGATCTACATCATGAACGTCGAAGGGCGCTAGACCCGACGACCGGGCAGGTGGAGCTGCCCGAGATGCTGATGGCGAGCTGGTCGCCCTCCTCGATCCAGAACGCCTGCAGGCCGTCGTCTTCGCTGCCCGCCTCCTGGGTGATGTGCTCCTCGTCGGGCAAGCCGGAGAAGTTCTCGGTGGGCCCGGTGACGGTGCAGCCGGCCAACAGCAGCGAGGCGGCCAGAACGGGCAGGGCGATCAGGGCCGAGGTGCGCATCTTCATGGTGCTAACGGTACCGAAACCGACGGGCTCCGTGTGCGCGCACCCCGGATTCTCGTGGTGACGGATCGAAACCATTTCGACCCGGTCACGAAACACGGCCGTCACACGGCTCCCGTACCGTCGGTGGCATGAGGATGTCGCACGAATCAGAAGGCTTCTGCCAATGGTTCTGCCTGCGCCGCCAGAGCGGCCACCACAACACCTCTGTCTTCTCTTTCAACTCGTGACCGCGCCCCGCTCCGCGGGAGGAGTCTGCCCACCGGGCATCTGAACCTCCTCCCGGCGTGAGCCCGCGCTCCGCCCCGCCGCCGTTCCCGTGCGCCCGGGCGTCCTCACGCATCCGCGCGCCCTGGACGGTCTTCCGAGCCCGCTCGCGGTGCCAACCCCGAAAGAGATCCATGAGACTCGATGACATCTGCATCGTCAACTCCGACGTCACCGCCAGCGACGACTTCTATCGTCTCGGCGTCGGCCTCGAACGTCGGATGCGCAACGTGCGGTTCGCCGACTTCGCCTTCGAAAGCGGCCCGCGGCTGGCCATGTGGCTGCGGCCGAGCATCGCGGAGACCGTCGGCGCGGGGTACCCGGAGACACCGGGACTCCCGTTCCGGGTGACGCTCGAGTTGCCGGGGCGCGCGGAGGTGGAGGCCGCCGCCGCGCGCATCCCGGCCTCGGTGCGGCTCGTCGCCCCGAGGCCCGACGGCGCCGTGCGGTACGCCGTGACCGACCCGGACGGCTTCGTCACGGTGCTCCGGGCCGGTTCCAGCGGGCGCACGCGCATCGCCGAGATCGAGCTCGCCGTCTCCGACCCGGTGCGCACCTTCGACTTCCTCGAACGGCTCGGCTTCGTGGCCACGCCGGGCGGCGGCCGGATGCGCTTCGAGGCGGGCGACGTGGCCATCACCGTTCTCGACGTGGCCGGCACGGGTCACGACCAGCTGACGCCCGGCGAGTTCGCCTCGTTCACGCGCAACGGCGGGCACCTCATGCTGGCCGTCGAGCTCGACACGGGCGACCAGGTCGACGAGCTCTGGGCCGACCTCGTCGCCCGCGGACTCGTCAGTTCGGGGCCGCCCGCGGTCTACGAGTGGGGCGCCCGCTCGGCCTACTTCGTCGACCCCGACGGCTACATCTGGGAGATCTACGCCTGGGTTGAGACGCCTCGCTGAGCGCGCCGCACCGACCAGTTCCATCCCCCCTGCACCACCCCATTCGCACCACCCGACCACTAGGAGCATCATGACAACCTCCCCCACCCTCGCCCGGCGGCTCTCCGTCGCCGCCGCCCTCACCGCCGTCGGGGCGCTGGCACTCGCCGGCTGCGCCTCCGCGCCGAGCGACGCCGCCTCATCCGGCACCGCGCCGGCCGGCGCCGCCGGCGACTTCCTGCCCTGCATCGTCAGCGACCAGGGCGGCTTCGACGACCAGTCGTTCAACCAGCTCGGACTCGAGGGCGTCACCCTCGCCGCCAAGGCGCTCGGCACGGATCACATCGACGTGCAGTCGGAGACGGAGAGCGACTACGCCCCGAACATCCAGAGCCTCGTCGACCAGGGCTGCACCACCATCGTGACGATGGGCTACCTGCTGGCCGCCGCCACCGAGGAGGCCGCCGCGGCCAACCCCGACGTGCACTTCATCATGGTCGACGACGCCACGGTCGCCGCCGACAACGTGAAGGGCGTGGTGTGGGACACCTCGCAGGCGGGCTTCCTCGTGGGTTACGCGGCCGCCGACTACACCACCACCGGCAAGGTGGGCACCTACGGCGGAGCGCAGATCCCGCCGGTCACCCTCTACATGGACGGCTTCGCCCGGGGCGTCGAGTACCACAACAAGC
>BADC01000068.1 GCA_000333435.1 Corynebacterium-like bacterium B27
GCCGCGCNCGTGCGGGAGCGCCCGGCCATCAGGTGGAGGTGGCCCACGAGCTCCTTGGCGGCGGCGTCCCAGTCGGAGTAGCGCAGCCGGGCATCCGGCGACAGGAAGAGCTGCCGAGCGGAATTCGGCGGCTGCTGCATCTGTGAGACGGCGAAGACGGCCTCGGCCGCCGCGTTCGCCGCGACGATGTGCAGGGATGCGTCGATGAGCATCGCCGGGGTGTCGCCCATCACGTCGAGCAGGCGGAGCAGCGAGCCGTCGATCGGCTCGGCGGCCCGAGACCGGCGAGCGGCCGGGGCGGCCTGGTCGCGCCGGGCGAGATTGCGGAGGTGCTCGGACTCGACATCAGTGAGGCCCAGTGCGCGCGCGACGGCTGCGAGCACCTGCTCGGAGACGTTCTTCGAGCGCCCCTGCTCGAGCCGCACGTAGTAGTCCGGGCTCACACCGGCGAGCAGCGCCACTTCTTCTCGGCGCAGCCCCGGCACCCGGCGGCGCGTGACACCGTCGGGCAGGCCGACATCGCCGGGCGCGATCCGGGAACGCCGCGTCCGGAGGAATGCACCGATCTCACTCTCCACCTGTCCAGGCTACGGGCGTCCCGCGCATCCTGACTGGGCCTGCTGGAACCAGGTACGCGGAGGCCTATCTCCATCCGTTTCCCTCCCGCAGCGTGGACAGCGACAAGAGCACACGAGAGGAAGACACATGCGTGCAGTCGTAGTCAGAGAGTTCGGCGGACCGGAGGTACTCCAGATCGCCGACGTGCCGATCCCGGAGCCCGGGGCCGGTGAGGTACTCGTCAGAGTCGCTGGGGCGTCGGTCAACTTCGCCGACGTCATGGTCAGGACCGGGGCGAATGTTCAGTACGGTGCCACCGCGGCTCGCGAGCAGTTCGGTCTCGGCACCGACGTGGCGGGCACGGTCGAGGCCGTCGGGGCCGATGTCACGACATTCGCGGTCGGCGACGCCGTGGTCGGCACGCAGGAGCGCCTGGATCGGGCGCTGAGCACTCAGGCCGAGTACGTGGTGCTGGAAGCGTGGGAGCTCGCGCCCGCTCCTGCCGGCGTCGACCTCGTCGATCTCGCGAGCTTCGGGCTGAACGCCACCACGGCCGATCAGGCGCTCGATGCCCTCGATCTCGGGCGCGGCGACCGGCTTCTGGTGACCGGGGCCGCGGGCGGCGTCGGGCTGTACGCCGTGGAGTTGGCCAAGCTCCGCGGACTACGGGTCGTCGCACAGGCGCGCGCGAGCGACGAGCAGCTGCTGCGAGCAGCCGGGGCCGAGCACGTGATCACGAGCACCGACGACCTCGCGGCCGCCGTGCGCCGCCTCGTTCCGGGCGGCGTGAACGGCGCGATCGACGCCGCCAACCTGCAGGCGGTCGCCGCCGACGCCGTTCGGCACGGTGGAGCTTTCGTCTCCCTGTTGAACAGCGCACCCATGGCTCGCCGGGAGGTGGCGATGGTGAACCTGGCCTGGCACACCGACCCGGATCGGCTGGCCAAGCTCGCCGGTTACGCCGGGTCGGGCCGGATCTCGCTTCGCGTGGCGCAGACCTACCCGCTCGAGCAGGTCGCTGCGGCACAGGAAGCACTCATGGCAGGCGGATTGCGCGGCCGGGTCGTCCTGGTCCCGTGACCTCCCACGAACACTCGACTCCCACGAACACATCACGACAGGAAAGGACATTGACATGAACAAGCGATTCGAAGGGCGAGTCGTCGTCGTCACCGGAGGCTCGAGCGGCCTCGGTTACGGAACAGCCGAGAGGTTGATCGCGGAGGGCGGCACCGTGTACATCGTGGGCCGCCGCGCGGCGGAGATCCAGGCCGCAGCCGAGCGACTCGGCCCCTCGGCCGTCGGCGTCGCCGCGGATGTGACCGCCGCCGACGACCTCGATCGGCTCTACGCTCTCGTCTCCGAGCGGAGTGGTCATCTCGACGCGGTGGTCGCCAACGCGGGGGGCCCGTCGTTCGGCACGATCGAGAGCTACACCGGCGCCGAACTCGACGCGTCGTACGCGGTGAACCTCCGCGCAGTCGCGTTCACCGTGCAGAAGGCGCTGCCGCTCATGAGCGAGGGCGGCTCGATCGTTCTGATGAGCTCGATCGAGGGCGAACGCGGATCGGTGGGGCTCGGCGCCTACGCGGCGATGAAGGCCGCGCAGCAGTCGATGGCCCGCACCTGGGCGAACGAACTCGCTCCGCGCCGCATCCGGGTGAACGCGATCAGCCCGGGCGTGGTCTACACGCCCGCCTATGAAAGCGCGGGGTGGAGTCTGGAGAAGGCACAGGAGGTCGTTCCGGCCATCCCGGCCGGACGCCTCGGAACCGAAGCCGAGATCGGCGCCGCCGTCGCCTTCCTCGCCTCCGACGACGCGGCGTTCGTCAACGGCACGAACCTGGTCGTCGACGGCGGCCAGACCGAGGTGGTGTGACGTGCACTCCGATCTCGCTCCACTCGTCGAGGCCTCCCTCGCCGCAAGCGCTGCCGGCGACGCGCAGGCCGCGATGGCGATGTTCTCGCCCGACGTGGTGGCGCGGTACGCGGCGAGTCTGCCGTTCGGGGGCGAGCACGCCGGCCTGCCCGCCTACCTCGCGGCGCTGGGCCGGCTGAACGAGGAGTTCCGGCTGCAGGTCGAGAGCGCGGAGGTCGTGGCCGCCGAGGGCGACCGGGTGCTGCTCTTCCTCGACATCGTGTACGAGGCGCAGCGCACCGGTCGGACCGCACGTCAGCGGAGCGTCGAGGTGCTCACCTTCGACTCGGGCGTCGTGGTGGCGGTCGACGTGTACCACGGCGACGCGGCGCAGCTCGTCGAGCTTCTGCGCCGGCCGTGACACGTGGTGGGGT
>BADC01000067.1 GCA_000333435.1 Corynebacterium-like bacterium B27
GCACTTCGGCGCTCGCGGTGCCGAGGTCTTCGCTGTTCGGCGTGACCGACACGGTCGCGGTGCGGACACCCTTGATCGTGGTGATGGTCGCGGGCCCGTCGACGACCCCGACGGTGGCCAGCGAGTCGAGGCGCACCGGGCCGAGCGCCGTCGGGATCTGCAGCGCAGCCAGCTCGTCCTGCGTGGCGGGCGGATTCTCGGCGACGATGTAGATCGTGTAGTTCTTGTCGTCGATCACGATCGATCCGGCCGTGGTGGGCTGCATCGCCTGCGAGACGATGCTGCCGACGGCGACCTCGCTGAGGCCCGCAGCCGCC
This sequence comes from Corynebacterium-like bacterium B27, assembly GCA_000333435.1. Lineage (GTDB taxonomy): Bacteria > Actinomycetota > Actinomycetes > Actinomycetales > Microbacteriaceae > Herbiconiux. The sequence goes on from BADC01000067.1 coordinate 318, forward strand.
GCCTTCGCGCGGTCGACCGCCACCTGCACGTACGGCCGCGAGTCGCTGAGGTTCGACGACGCCTGCTTGACCGCGTCGAGGCCCTGCATGGACGTGAGCACCGCATCCGACGCCGTCTTCAGGTCGGTCTGGGTGGGTGCCGTGACATCGATCGCGATGTCGGAGGAGCCGCCGAATCCGCCGCCCGACGACACCGAGATCTCGCCCGCGTCGGGCAGGGCTTCGAGGGTGGTGCGCACGGTGTCCTGCAGCGCATCCTGGTCGACGTTCTCGTCGGTGGTGATGTTGTAGGTGATGGCGCTGTCGCCACCGCCCACGAAGGCGTCTCGCAGCGCGCTTCCGGACGAGCCGATGGTCAGCTGCACGGTCTGGATGCCGTCGATGCCCTCGAGCGCGGTCTCGACCTGGTCGGCGGCGGTGGACTGCGCGTCGAGGCTCGACCCGACCGGCACGGTCTGGGTGACGGTGAAGGTGTTCTGGCCGCTCGAGCCGAGGAAGTTCGTCTTCATCAGGAGGGTGAGCGGCACCGTGCCGACCAGCACGAGGATGGCGATGACGATGGTCACGACGGAGTGCTTCAGCGTCCACGAGATGATCGGGAGGTAGCGGCGCTGCAGCGCAGTGGGCGGTTCGTCTTCGAGGTCGGCACGGTGCGTGCGGGCCCGGCGGGTGGGCGCCGCCGCCGGCGCCGGCGCCGGCGCCGACACGAGCATCGGGTCGACGGATGCCTCGGGGTGCGCGGGGAGGCCCGCCGCGTCGATCGGCGCATCCGTCGCCCCTGGCGCGGCGTGCGCTCCGTGCACGGATGGCGCGGAGTGCGCGCCCACCGGCACGGCTGCCA
>BADC01000066.1 GCA_000333435.1 Corynebacterium-like bacterium B27
ACATGTGCGCAACGCCTTCACGCCACGGGGCGCGCCGATCCGCTCGACATCGCGTTGCTCCTCGCCCGCGTCTCCTTCGCCTCCGACCCCTCCCATTTCGCGCAGGTGCTGGAGCTGACCGGTGCCGCCGGCGCCCGCATCCTGCACCCGGCCCCCGAACCCCGGCACGCCATCGAGGCGGGCGCACGCGCCGATCTGGTGGTGTTCGACTCCCTCGACCCGGCCGCGCTCGTGCTCGACCAGCCCCACCGCCACCTCGTCGTCGCCCGCGGACGGGTCGTCTACACCGCCGAGCACCACGAGAGCTGGGCGCCCGATCTCGCCGCCCTCCGGCAGGAGGAGGCCAGGGAATGATGCGATAGTTAAGTTGCCTAGCCGCTCCGCTCGCGCATCCGCCCGATAGAGAGACGTCCCCGTGCATTTTCTCGCCGTTCTCAGCATGAAGAACCGGGCGCTGATCGCCCTCGTCACCATCGTCGTCGCCGTCTTCGGCGGCCTGGCGCTGACGAACCTCAAGCAGGAACTGATCCCCTCGATCGAGTTCCCGCAGCTGGCGGTGCTCACCACCTACCCGGGCGCGAGCCCCGAGGTGGTGAACGAGGACGTGTCGACGCCGATCGAGAGCGCCATCCAGGGCGTGGAGGGCATCGAGACCACGAGCGCGACCTCGAGCACGAACCTCTCCATCATCTCGGCCACCTTCACCTACGGCACGAACCTCGCCACGGCCGAACAGAAGATGCAGCAGGCCATCAACCGCATCAAGTCGACCCTGCCCGAGGACCTCGACCCGCAGGTGCTCTCCGGCAGCATCAACGACCTGCCGATCATTTCCATCGCCGTGTCGGGCGAAGACACCAAGACCCTGGCCCAGCAGCTCGAGACCTCCGCCGTGCCCGACCTCCAAGAGGTCGACGGGGTGCGCGCCGCCGAGGTGCTGGGGGCCATCGGCCAGCGGGTCACCATCACCCCGTCGCCGGTCTCGCTCGCGACGGCCGGGCTCACCACCAAGTCGATCAGCGACGCGATCGCCGCGAACGGCGTGCTCATCCCGGCCGGCACGCTCACCCAAGACGGGCAGACCTATGCGGTGCAGGCGGGCTCGAAGCTCACCAGCACCGACGACATCGCCGCCCTGCCGCTGCCCGCCGTGAACCCCGACGGAACGCCCGTCACCATCGGGCAGGTCGCATCCGTCGCCCTCGTCGACGACCCGGTCACCTCCATCTCGCGCGTCAACGGGGAGGATGCGCTCACCCTGTCGATCACGAAACTCCCGGCCGCGAACACCGTCGAGGTCTCGCAGGGCGTGCGCGACCTGCTGCCGCAGCTCGAGGCAGCCATCCCGGGCGCCACCTTCACCGTCGTGTTCGACCAGGCGCCGTTCATCCAGCAGTCGATCGAGTCGCTCGCCACCGAGGGCCTCCTCGGGCTCTTCTTCGCGGTGCTCGTGGTGTTCGTGTTCCTGCTGTCGATCCGGTCGACCATCGTCACCGCCATCTCCATCCCCACCTCGGTGCTCATCACCTTCATCGGGTTGCAGACCGCGAACTACACGCTCAACATCATCACGCTCGGTGCGCTGACGATTGCCATCGGACGTGTCGTCGACGACTCCATCGTCGTCATCGAGAACATCAAGCGGCACCTCGCGGTGCTCGCCGGCACGACGCTGCCACCGAAGGAAGCGGGGGCGGCGCGCGCCTCGCTCATCGTCGACGCCGTGCGCGAGGTGGGCGG
>BADC01000065.1 GCA_000333435.1 Corynebacterium-like bacterium B27
CGAGGAGGAGCACTCCGGCGCTCCAGGCGTGCGAGAGGGTGAGCAGCATGCCCTTGGGCTGGAAACAGGAGGTCTGGTAGAAGCGCTCGGTGACCATCCCCCGGTAGGCGTTGAAGTCGCCGTCCTCCCGCGCCACGAACTGACGGAAGCAGGCCAGCGTCTCCTCCGCACGGAGGCGGTAGTGCTCGTCGCCGAGCGCTGCCGACAGCTCCACGAGCTCGCGCGTGCAGACCAGACCGTACGCGTGCAGGTGCTGATTCGATGGTGAAGCCTGATCGGCGCCGCGCGTTCCGAAATCGTACCGGCCGAGCAGGGTGTGCTCCCCGAAGGTCACGTCATAGCTGTAGCGGAAGGTGAGCATCCAGTCGGCGCTCCGTCGCGCGAGCTCGAGCCACTGCTGCTCGCCGGTGACCCGATGCAGCGCGGCGTACGCCATCACCGCGGCGTAGCCGTCTTCCGAGGTGGGAGCCAGGTCGACGTCCTCCGGCGCACCATGGATGAACTCGTCCCGCACGAACCGGGCGTAGTACTCCCCCGCGCGTTCGGCTGCTCGACGGTACTGCACAGCGGAGCCGCACGCCGCATCGGGCAGCAGCACGGCCGCCTCGAGCAGCGCGGCGACCCAGGTGAGGCCCGACGCGCCCTCCCAGGACAAAACTTCACCCGTCAGCGCGTGGTGCACCGAGCCCAGGTTGCCGTCGGCTCGCTGACGCGCCACGATCACATCGAGATTCGAGCGCACGGCGGCGTGCCAGGCCGGATGGTCCGGTTCGAGTGCGAGCGCCCGCACCAGGAAGAGCGTGGCCTCCGCCAGCGTGCGCGAGTGCAGCCCGTGCTCGAGCGGCGTCCAGCTCTGCGACCACCCGTGTTCCCGGTACCAGACGCCCCAGAACGTGCCCGACGGCGACAGGGCGCTCGCGATGAAGCCGATGACCGAACGCCCCGCCGCGGCTGCGACCTCGTCGCCCACCCGCAGCCCGTGCGCGAGCAGAGCGAAGGCCCACGGCACACCGCTCACCCAGCCGACGTGCATGGCCTGGCGGTCGACGCTCTGTCCGTCACGGCCCGTCACCTCGCGGTCGAAGCCCACCGTCTCGAGCAGCACGCCCGGGTCGGGGTCGTAGTGCCACCGCACCAGTCCCTCCGCGGCGAGTTCGGCCGCGTGCTCGAGCCCGACCCACGGGCGAAGCGGCGCAGCCGTCGCCGAGGCGGAGTGCAGAGCGCGCAGGATCAGAGCGTAACCGTGCCGATCGGCGCCGAGCGCACCGACCTGCAGGTCGAACTCGTGCGATTCCCCGATCTCCCAGCGATGCGTCTCGACCTCCGCCGGTCGTGGCAGATCGTCGCCGTAGTACGTGACCGGCCCTTCATGGAACGGGAACGTCGCGTGCACCCGGAGCGTCGCGGATGCGGCGTCGTGCGCGAATCCCACCCCGGTGAGCCCGAGCGCGGTCGTCGGCGGGGCTGCGAGCACCACGCCGCCGAGACCGGGGCCGCTCCACCCGAACACCGCCGGGGTGGCTGCACGGTCGGAGCGGAACTCCCACCGCGAACTCACGAACCGCCGGGCCGCCTCGTCGCCCACCGCCCCCACCTCGAAGCGCGGGAACACGCGATCGTTGTGCGCCGGCCGGTTCTCGCCGTAGAACGCCCCGGGAATCAGCCACCACGGCTCCGTCGAACCTGAAACCGACGCACCCACCCGGATGCCCGCCTCAACCGCTCCGCCCGGCGCCCCGTCGACCCGCCGCACACGCACGCGCAGCAGCCGCAGGCCGCTCCCGTCCCCGCCGTCCGAGCTGTCCTCGGGGTCAGCGTGCACGGTCAGTTCGAACCCGCCCGCGCGCCCGAGGCTCTCCCCCGCGGGGGGCGCGCTGATCGACTCGTCCCAGCCCACGGGCAGGACGGTGCCGTCAGCGAGCACGATCTCCGCCCACAAGCGCACGGCGTCCGCGCCGGAACCGGAGGCAACGGACACCCCGGCAGCCGATGCCCGACCAGTCACTCGAGCGGCCACTCGACCAGGTCGACCTCGATCACCGGCGACGCCGGGTCGGTCGGCACGCGGAAGGTGCGGATCTGGTTCGGAGCGAACTCCTCCTGCAGCGTGCGGCCGACGAGCGGGAGTTCGATGCGCGCGAAGGCCGGCTCGCCGCGGGTCTCCACCGCACGCACGATCAGGTCGGCGCCGCCCGGGCCGTCGGTCGCATCCTCACTTCCCTTGATCGCCGTGACGAGCACCGGTCCCGCGGCGTCCGACGCGAATGAGTGCTCAGCCGGCAGCGTTCCGGCGTGGAACGACTCGAGCATCGCACGGGGCGGCGCGGCCAGCGCGGCTGCGCGCCGGGTCGGCTCGGCGGTGCGCCAATCGCCCGCGTGCGCCGCCAACTCGTAGCTGAAGCGCTGCACACCCTGATCCTGGTAGCTGTAGCTGCCCTCCGGGTCGAGGAGGCGCGGCTCGTGCCAGGAGTACACCGGGCTCCGCACCGCCGTGACCCCGATGCTCGCGCCGTCGGCGCGAGCAGCACCACCGGTCACCCCGGACGACCCCGGCGACACGTCGTAGGCGTGCTTCGACGTCGTGATGACCGTGAGGCCAGCCGTCGCGCCGCCGACGGTCCCGCTCAGATCGACCCACGACTGCGCCGGCTCCTCCGCGCCGTCGACCGGACGCTCCAGGGTGCCGTACGGGATCTCGTAGGTGGCCCGCGCATCCTGCAACCCGGTGGGGAAGCGCAGCTTCAGCAGCTTCGCCTTCTCACGCCAATCGATCGTGACGTCGACCCGCAGCACCACGCTGTCGTGCGCGAGAACGAACTCCTCGACCAGGGTCGACGCGCCCCACGAGCGCTCCACCCGCACCCGGGAGCGCAGCGGCCCGCTCTCCCGCACGACCACCCGGTCCACGCGCATCGACTCGCCGGGCCACGCGTAGGACACCACCCGGTGCCCCCAGGTGTCGGTGGGGTCGTCGCAGATCTGGGTGTGAGTCGATCCGTCGGCGCCGGAGAGGACGTCGACGCCGGTCGCCTTGACCAGGAACGACGACAGCCAACCGGTCGCGGGGTCGAGTTCGAGCCGCACCAGATCGTTCTCGATCGCGGTCTCGGTGACCCGCAAGGACGACCCGCTCAGCGACGCAAGACCGCCCGGCGCAGCGCCCGGCCGCAGCCGGTACAGCCGGTACCCGAACGCCGGCAGGTCCGCCCAGAACACGAGCGCCCCACGGCTCAGGTCATCGGTGGTGGCCGTCGACTGCGTGCTCTGTGCCAGCACGGGCGCGCCGGCTGCGTCGACCACGTGCACACCGCGCGGCTGCGCGTGGTACTGCAGCGGCACATCCGCCCGCACGGGCCACGGATGCGGGTTGAACACGAGCACCGGCTGCGTCGCGTCTTCGAAGGGCACGTCGACCTGCCGCGCGATCACGTTGTGGGCGCGCGCCACGATGCGCTTCGCGATGGCGACCGCTTCACCGAGCTGGTCGCGCGCGTCGTCGTACGAGGGCTCGATCGCCGAGCCGGGCAGGATGTCGTGGAACTGGTTGAACAGGATCTGCTTCCAGGCCCGCTCGAGGTCGGCCCGCGGATACTCGATCCCGTCGCCGAGCGCCACCACTGCCGCCCAGCGCTCCGCCGCCAGCACGGCGTGCTGGGCACGCCGCTGCCACGCCTTGATGCCGGAGTGCGAGGAGTAGCACCCCGGCGCGTGATGCTGCAGATCGTCGCGGCGCACCGCGAGACCGTCCAGGAAGGCCGTGCCCCGGCCGAGCACCTCGTCGAAGTAGGTGCGTGGCGACGACATCGTCATCCTCCCGAAAGAACCCATGCGGTCGTAGCGGTGGATCGACTCGATGTTGGCCTTCGTCGGGCCGCCGCCGTGGTTGCCCACCCCGTAGAACACCATCAGGTCGCCCAAGGACTTGTCGAGCTGGCCGAGCGACTTGTCGGTCTGACCGTCGATCGAGCCGCCCGGGCTGCCGTACTCGAACGGGATCCGGTAGGCCAGCACCCGGCTGCCGTCGGGCGCCTCCCACCAGAACAGGGTGTCGGCGAAATCGCTCTCGTGCGGCCCCGGCCGAAGGAACAGGTAGCTGTCCATGCCCTGCAACCGCAGGATCTGCGGGATCATCGCGTTGTGCCCGAACGGGTCGGCGTTCATGCCGACGGTGGCGGTGCGACCGAACTTCGCGCGCAGGTAGCGCTGACCGTAGAGGCCTTGGCGGGCGAAGCTCTCGCCCATCGGCATGTTGCAGTCGGGTTCCACCCACCAGCCGCCGACGTTCACCCAGCGGCCCTCCGCCACGCGCTCCTGGATGCGGGCGAACAGCTCCGGGTCCTGCTCCTCCACCCAGCTGAGCAGCACGATCTGGTCGCAGGTGAACACGAAATCGGGGTACTCGTCCATCCGGTCGATCGCCGAACGGAAGGTGGCGCGCGCCTCCTGGTAGCCCTCCTGCCACGGCCAGAGCCACACCGGGTCGAGGTGGGCGTTGCCGATCATGTGCAGCGTGCGGTCGGGCGTCGCGGCCGGCCGCACCCCGCGCGGCAGGCCGGCGGGCTGCGGGCCGGAAGGGGCGTTCGCCAAGGGCACCGACGGCGCGCTGGGCGTGGTGCCGTGCGGGTGCTCCGGAGTGCTCATCGGTACTCGTCCTCCCCCGCCGCCCAGGCATCCACCATCTCACTGATCGCGTGCAACATGAAGGTGTGCATCTCCTGGATGCGCGGGGTCACCGCCGAGGGCACGATCAGCGGACTCTAGAGGTCNCCCGGGACCGAGCT
>BADC01000064.1 GCA_000333435.1 Corynebacterium-like bacterium B27
TCCATGCCCGGGATGAGTGTGACGCCCACATCGACCGCCGCGGTCGACGCCTCGGCCCAGCCGGCGGTGGAGTCGTGGTCGGTGAGCGCGACGGTGCCGAGACCCGCGTCGGCCGCGGCTCGCAGCAGCTGCGCGGGTGATTCCGTGCCGTCGGAGACCCTGCTGTGGGTGTGCAGGTCGATCGGCGCGCGGAAGAGCCGATCGGGTGACATTCCACAATCGTAACCAGTCCCCGAGTTCTCCACAGACAGCGCCCCTCCCCGCTGCCGCGCGGCTCCGAGTGGGACAATGGATGCATGGCAGAGACGACCACACACACCACCGGGCACCCGGTCACCGAGGCACCGAAACCGAGGGCGACGAGCAATCGTTCGACGACGCCCGCGTCGGATGCGTTCCGCGACTACATCGGCAGCAACTGGGCCGAGCGGGCCGACGTGCTGCCGCCCACCCGCGAGCAGGCGCCGTTCGCAGCAGAGCGCCGGCAACGACTCTCGGAGCAGTTCCCGGGCAAGCGGCTCGTGGTCCCGTCGGGCGCGGCCAAGCAGCGCTCCAACGACACCGATTTCCCCTATCGGGCGCACTCGGCCTTTTCGTACCTCACGGGGTGGGGTTCCGATTCCGAACCCGGAGCGTTCCTCGTGGGCGAAGCGACGGCGGGCGGGCACGATTTCACGTTGTACTTCCGTGAGCGGGCCGGGCGCGACTCGGACGAGTTCTACGCCAATCCCGAGATCGGCGAGTTCTGGATCGGTCCGCGCCCGTCCCTCGCCCAGGTCGCGAGCGACCTGGGCCTCGCCACCCGCGGCATCGCGGAGTTCGACGCCGTGGCCTTCGACGAGTCGACCCTCGTGCTGCGCGAGGCCGACGCCGACCTGCCCGCGTCGGCCGGCGAGGAAGGCGATTCGGCGCTCGCACGTTTTCTCTCCGAGGAGCGGCTCGTCAAAGACGCCTACGAGATCGAGCAGATGCGCGCGGCGGTAGCCGCGACGGCCCGCGGTTTCGATGACGTGATCGCCGACTTCTCGCGGAGTTCGCAGCACGAACGCGGTGAGCGACTGGTCGAAGGCGTCTTCAACACGCGCGCGCGTCTTGACGGCAACACCGTCGGCTACGACACCATCGCGGCGTCCGGTCCGCACGCGTGCATCCTGCACTGGACGAGGAATGACGGGCCGGTCCTTCCCGGTGACCTGATCCTGATCGACGCGGGGATCGAGCTCGACAGCTACTACACCGCCGACATCACGCGCACCATTCCGGTCAGCGGGCGGTTCAGCGATGCCCAGCGGCGCATCTACGAGGCGGTGCGCGAGGCGGCCGATGCGGCCTTCGCGATCGTGCGGCCCGGTATCCGGTTCCGGGAGATCCACCAGACCGCGATGGCGGTGATCGCCGAGCGTACCGCCGAGTGGGGTCTGCTCCCGGTGAGCGCCGAGGAGGCCCTCGAGGCCGACAATCAGCAGCACCGCCGCTACATGGTGCACGGCACGAGCCACCACCTCGGCATCGACGTGCACGACTGCGCGAAAGCCCGGCGCGAGCTGTACCTCGACGGTGAGCTCAAGGAGGGCATGGTGTTCACCATCGAGCCGGGCCTCTACTTCCAGCCCGACGACCTCACGGTGCCGGAGGAGTTGCGGGGCATCGGTGTGCGCATCGAGGACGACATCCTCGTCACCGCCGACGGCGCCGAGAACCTCTCCTCCTCGATCCCGCGCAAGGCCGACGACGTGGAGGCGTGGTACGCGCGACTCAACCCGCCGAGCGCCGGTTCGGTCTCGGCGGCGGTCGTGCCACCGGAAGACCCGCACGCCGCCTGACGGGTCGCCGGCCGGCAGCGCGGCGGGGCCCCACAGCCGGGACATGCACGGCCGTTGAGCAGCCGGCCGGAGGGTCGGTCGGTCAGGCGGCAGCGCGCGCAGTCG
>BADC01000063.1 GCA_000333435.1 Corynebacterium-like bacterium B27
CGGGTTCGAGGCCCGCGCGCACCACCTCGACCTCGGGCAGTTCCGGCATGGCGCGGTTACGCGGGCCCGGCCCCGGAGCCGAGCGCGGCGAAGGCGGCCGCGGCGGCGGCCGACTCGGCCTGCTTCTTGCTCGAGCCGGTGCCGGTGGCGAGCACCGGCGCGATCACCGGGTTCGTCGAGCCGATCGTGACGGTGGCCACGAAGGTCTTCTGGTGGTCAGGGCCGCTCTCGGCCAGCGTGTACACCGGCACGTCGAGGCCGAGCTGGTTGGCGCGCTCCTGCAGGGAGGTCTTGGGGTCCATCGAGACGCCGAAGCGCAGCGGATCGTTCGCGAGCGGCGCCACCAGGCGAAGCACCAGGGCGGTCGCGACGTCGGGACCCTGGTCGAGGTAGGTGGCGCCGATGATGGCCTCCACCGTGTCGGCGAGGATAGACGCCTTGTCGCGCCCGCCGGTGAGCTCCTCGCCCCGGCCGAGCTTGAGGTAGTCGCCGAGGCCGATGCCGCGGGCGATCTCGGCGAGGGCGACCGTGCTCACGAGGGAGGCTCGCCGCTTCGCGAGCTCGCCCTCGTCGAGGGCGCTGAAGGTCGTGTAGAGCATCACCGTGACGGCCTGCCCGAGGATGGAGTCGCCGAGGAACTCGAGGCGCTCGTTGGTGGGGATGCCGCCGTGCTCGTAGCTGAACGAGCGGTGGGTCAGGGCGAGGTCGAGCAGATCGGGATCGAGCTCGATCTGCAGGGTCGCCAAAAGGTGCGACCGGTCATCCGTGTATTCAGACACCGGCCGCACCTTTCCGGGAACGACTAAACGTCGGCGACCTTGCGGCCCTTGTACTCCATGAACAGCGGGGTGCCGGCGGAGTCTTCGACGACCTTCGCGCGGTGCGGAAGGCTGTAGGTGGTCTTGCCGTTCTCGACGGTCTTGACGAGCGTGGGGACCTCGGCCTTCCACTGCGAACGACGCGCGTGCGTGTTGGAACGTGACTGCTTCCGCTTCGGAACCGCCATGACTATCTCTCTTCTTCTCAGTCGGCCCGGCGCTTCTCAGCGCGAACCGGTTGTCGAGATCCCGCGCCTAGTTGTCGTCGGAATCCGTGTCTCGGGAAGCTGCCAGTGTCTCTGACCCACGCAGTCCGGCCAGCGCCGACCATCGCGGGTCGATCACCTCAGGCGCAGGAGCAGCCGGATGATCGGCCAGTCGCTCCCCCGTCACCGGGTCGAGGCCTGGGCAATCCGGCGTGCACACCGGCTGGAACGGTAGTGCCAGCACCACCGAATCCCTGATCAGAGGTTCGAGATCGACATGGTCGTCGTGAACCTCGTAATCGAAAGCTTCGTCAGAAGAATACGCGAAAAGCTCTTGGAATTCGACTTCGACGCTCTGACGGATGTCGCGCAGGCACCGCCCGCACTCTCCGGCGGCCTCGGTGGAGAGGTCGGCGGAGACGAGGATGCCCTCGTGCACCGACTCCAGGCGCACGTCGAGGTGCAGGTTCTCGCCGGGCTCGACGGCGATGAGGCCTTCGCCCAGCTTCTCGGTGACGGGGATGTCGCGCGTGTGCTCCCTCATCTCCCCGGGCTTGTGGATGAGATCGCGCACGTTGACCGTGTAAGGGGTCTTCTTGAATGTGCTCACCGAGAGATTCTACCGTCGCCCCGGTGACACCCGGCCGCGCGCCGCTACGCCCTGGGCGGATTGCGGTGCTCGTTGGCCGCGACCACCGCGTCGGCCTCGGCGCGCAGGGCGTCGACCACGGTGCGCACGGCGAGACGCTCGGCGCGATCGGGGCGCATCAGCGCGAAGATGTGCCGCTCGGCGACCACGCCGCGCAGGTTCTTCAACACGATCTCGCTGCGGTAGGCGCCACCCGCGGTGTAGCAGGGCAGGATGGCGATGCCGAGCCCGGCCGCCACGAACGCCTCCGTCACGCGCGTGTCGCCGAACCGCTGCACCACGTTCATCGGTGAGCCGGCAGCCGCCGAGATGTCGTGGATGGTGCGCTCGAAGGGGTACCCCCACGGCACCCCGATCCAGCGCTCCCCGATGAGGTCCTCGGGGTCGAGCAGCTCCTTCGACGCCAGCGGATGACCCGGCGGCAGCGCGATGTCGAGCGGCTCCGTCATGAGCTTCACCGCCGCGAGCTCGTGCGCGGGCCAGTTGGTCGCGGCCGGCGACGCGGTGTGCGCCAGCACGATGTCGAAGTCGGCGGTGAGGCCGGGGAAGTCGTCGCTCTCGGGGTCGCGGTCGGAGGCGTGCAGGATGAGCCCGCCCACCGCATCCAGCCGCCGGATGGTGCCCGGCAGGAGCATCTGCCCGCCGGTCGGGAAGGTGGCGAGCGACACCTCGCCGGTGGGGTCGTTGCGGAACTCGTCCCAGAGCGCGCTGGCCCGCGAGATGGCGACGGCCACGTCGGTGGCGCTGCGGGCGAGGGCGCGCCCGGCGTCCGTCAGCACGATGCCCCGGCCGGCCTTCTCGGTCAGCGGCAACCCCGCCTCCCGCTCCAGGATGCGCAGTTGCTGCGACACCGCGGAGGGCGTGCGGTGCGTCGCCCGCGCCACCTCGGTGACGCTCCCGCGCTCGGCGAGTTCACGCAGCAGTTCGAGCCGACGGACGTCCATGTAGGGACTCTACAGCGACGCCGAGGCACCCGAATGCCACGCTTCAGCTCGACCGCCGCGCCCGGTTCAGTCGATGTCGCCGACCTCCGCGAAGGCCTCGTCGTAGATGGCGAGCGCCCGCTCGACCTCGGCATCCGTCACCACGCAGGGCGGAACGACGTGGATGCGGTTGTCGGCCGTGAACGGCAACAGCCCCCGAGAGAGCAGCGCGGCCTTCAGGGCTCCGACGCCCCCGGCGGAGAGCGGCGCCCGGGTCTCGGGGTCGCTCACCAGGTCGAGCGCCCAGAACACGCCGAGCCCGCGCACCTCCCCGATCACGGGGTACTTCTCAGCGAGCGCGGCGAGCCCCGGCGCGAGCAGATCGCGCCCGATGTGCGCCGCGTTCTCGACGATTCCCTCCTCGGCCATCGCGTCGAGCGTGCCGACGATCGCGGCCATGGCGAGCGGATGCCCGGAGTAGGTGAGCCCGCCCGGAAACACGCTGTCGTCGAACATCTCGGCGATCGACGGCGAGATGATCACCCCGCCGGCGGGCACGTACCCCGAGTTGACGCCCTTGGCGAAGCTGATCAGGTCGGGTTCGACGAGCCCGCCCTCCTGCTCGGCGAGCGACTGGAAGGCGAACCATCCGCCGGTGCGCCCGAAGCCTGCCATCACCTCGTCGAAGATCAGCACGATCCCGTACTTGTCGGCCAGTTCCCGCACCCCGCGCAAGTACCCCGGCGGCGGCACGAGCACCCCGGCGGTGCCCGGGATCGTCTCGATCAGGATCGCCGCGATCGACGCCGCTCCCTCCGCCTGGATCACCCGCTCGAGATGGTGCAGCGCCCGCGCACCCTCCTCCTCCACCGACGTCGACCAGAACTCCGACCGATACGCGAACGGTCCGAAGAAGTGCACGTGCCCCCGCGCGTACTCGTTCGGCACCCGCCGCCAGTCCCCCGTCGCCACCACGGCAGCCCCCGTGTTCCCGTGATACGACCGATACTGCGACAGCACCTTGTCCCGCCCGGTGTACAACCGAGCCATCCGAATCGCATTCTCATTGGCATCCGCGCCCCCGTTGGTGAAGAACACCTTCGAGAACGACCCCCCAGCCCGCTCCAGAATCCGCTCGGCCGCCTTCCCCCGCGTGAGGTTCGCGTGCGCCGGCGCCACAGTCGTCAGCACATCGGCCTGCTCCTTGATGGCAGCGACGACAGCCGGATGCTGGTGCCCGATGTTCGTGTTCACCAACTGCGAAGAGAAGTCGAGGAATTCATTCCCCTCGAAGTCCCACACCGTCGAGCCGGCCCCGCCGGCGATGACCATCGGCTTCAGATTCCCCTGAGCCGACCACGAATGAAACACATGAGCACGATCCAACTCGAGCGCGAGCTGCTGGTCTGCGGGTCAAGTTCCATGGTGCTGCCGTTCCTGTATCTCGTTCGATGTCCT
>BADC01000062.1 GCA_000333435.1 Corynebacterium-like bacterium B27
GCCCCCCCCCCGCACCCCGTGGGACGCGCCAGATCCTGGTTGTGGGCGACCACCACACCAGCCAGTTCGGCAGCTCGAGCGGCATTGGCCGGAAGTCGAACCAGCCGTCCCCGCNGTAGCGGGGCGGCACCAGCAGGCGGGGCTGGTCGATCTCCGCGCCCAGACGGGCCGCCCAGCCGCCCTTCAAGCTGTACGGGGTCTCCGCCACGGATGCGACGACCGCGTGCTCGAGCACGGTGTCGAGCACCTGCCGGGCCATGTCGAGATAGCCGTCGTCACCCGACACCAGGGCGGCGTTCAGCCCCGAGACGACCGTCGCCATGCCGACCGACGGGAGGCCGTGCGGCCAGGTCCAGCCGTAGTGGCCCCCGAACCAGCGGCCGTCGTGCAGACCGCCGGTCGCGCCGTCGGGTGCCACGCTGTCGGGCACCAGACCGCCGTTGGCCCGGGCGCGTTCCGCCCAGCCGCCGACGTAGCGCTCGACCCAGGCCGCCGAGGCGGGATCGCCGTCGTACAGCCAGCGGTTGGTCACCACACCGGTCGCGGCGAGGCAACGTCAAGTTCCGCGACGACAAGACCTACCCGTTCATGGCGGTGACGCTCGGCGACGAGGCGCCGCGGGTGATGGTGACGCGCAACCACCGCATCAAGGGTGCACGCTACTTCGGGCCGTACCCGAAGATCTGGGCGGTGAAAGACACGATCGACCTGATGATCAAGGCCTTCCCCATCCGCACCTGCTCCGACTCGAGCTACAAGCACGCCATGCAGACCGGCCGGCCGTGTTTCCCGGGTCAGATCGGGCGCTGCGGCGGCCCGTGCTCGGGCAAGGTCACCATCGAGGAGCACCGGCGCATCGTCGACGACTTCGTGGCGTTCATGGCCGGCGGCGACACCCGCTTCCTCAGCGAAGCGCGCAAGAACATGAAGAAGGCCTCGGATCGGCAGGACTACGAGGCGGCGGCGAAGTTCCGCGACCAGCTGCAGGCGCTCGAAGCCGTGCTCGCCAAGAGTGCGGTGGTGCTGCGCGACGGGGTCGACGCCGATCTGTTCGGTGTCGAGCACGACGAGCTGGCGGCCAGTGTGCAGCAGTTCATCGTGCGCGGTGGGCGCATCCGCGGTGAGCGCTCGTGGACGGTCGACAAGGAGATCGACGTCGACACCGCCGAGCTCGTCGACTCCATCCTGCAGCAGGCCTACGACGGTGACATGCCGCCGCGCGAGATCATCGTGCCGGCTCTGCCCGACGACACCGCCGAGCTCGAGACTTGGCTGGGGGAGCGGCGGGCGAAGGGCAAGGTGAAGCTCCACACCGCTCAGCGGGGCGAGAAGGCGGCGCTCATGCAGACCGCCTCGATGAACGCGAAGAACAACCTCATGCTCTACAAGACGCGCCGCTCGTCGGACTTCGTGGCGCGGTCGCAGGCCCTCACCGACATCCAGGAGGCGCTCGGCATGACGGATGCGCCGCTGCGCATGGAGTGCTTCGACGTCTCCCATCTCTCCGGCACCAACATCGTGGCCTCGATGGTCGTCTTCGAAGACGGTCTCGCCCGCAAAGACCAGTACCGCCGCTTCTCCATCGCCGACTCCACCGACGACACCGAATCGATCTACCAGGTGATCACGCGGCGGCTCGCGTA
>BADC01000061.1 GCA_000333435.1 Corynebacterium-like bacterium B27
CCAGGTGGCCGCCCGCTCGATGATCGCTTCCGGCACCGGCGGTAAGATCGTCAACCTCGCCAGCATGGCGGGCAAGGCCGGCGGCGGCGGGCAAGCGCACTACGCCGCCTCGAAGGCCGCCGTCATCGCCCTCACCCGGGTGACCGCGCTCGAACTCGGCGCATCCGGTATCACCGCGAACTGCATCTGCCCCGGCTACGTGCTCACCGACATGGGCGCGGCCACCCGCACCGAAGCCGACGTCGCCGAGTGGTCGAGCTTCTCCCCGCTCGGCCGCTGCGCCGAACCCGACGACGTCGCGGGCGTCGCCGCCTTCCTCTCCTCCGCCGACTCGGATTACATGACGGGCCAAGCCGTCAATGTGACCGGCGGCATGATCATGCACTGAACCGAAGGATCCCCTGATGACCGCTTCCCCCGACCAGATCGCCGCCCTCGAGGCCGAACTCACCGCCCTGCTCGGCGAACGCGGCGTCACCACCGAGCTGCGCGGACGCGAGAAGGCTTCGCTCGACGGCGCGAAGATGTCGCCGATCCTCGCCGAGCAGCTGCCGCTGGGGCTTGCGGACATCGTCGCCTTCCCGGCGAACGCCGAGCAGATCGCCCAGACCGTCGCCGCCGCCGTGCGGCACGGCGTCTCGGTCACACCGCGCGGCAAGGGCACCGGCAACTACGGCCAGGCCATCCCCCTCGAAGGCGGCCTGGTGCTCGACATGTCGAAGGCCCGCGCGGTGGTGGAGGTCGGCGACGGCTACCTGGTGGCCGAGGCCGGCACACCGATGGTGGTCATCGAGCAGGCCGCCCGGGAGGCCGGCCAGCAGATCCTGATGTACCCCTCCACCGCGCAGTCCTCCATCGGCGGCTTCCTCTCCGGCGGCTCGGGCGGCACGGGCTCGATCAAGCACGGCTCGAACATGAGCGGCGACTACGTGCTGGCGCTCGACGTCGTGTACGCGAGCCCGGATGCTCAGCTCGTGCACCTCGAAGGCGCCGACGCCCAGCCGTACGTGCACACCTACGGCACCGCCGGCATCATCGCCCGCGCCACCATCGCCCTCGAGCCGATGCAGGAGTGGGTGGGCTTCTACGCGAGCTTCCCCAGCTTCGCCGACGCGACCTCGGTCATCCGCCAGATCGGCTGGCTCGAGCCGACGCCGCGCCTCGTCTCGGCCGACCTGCCCCGCATCGCCGACGCGCTCCCCGACGACCCCGCGATCCCGAAGGGTCGGGCGTCGCTCCGCGCCATCCTCGATCCCGCCACCATCGAGGCCGCTTCGGCCCTGGTGGAGGGCGCAGGGGGCCGCGTCGAAGACGTGCGCGAGGGCCCGCAGGCCACCGTGAAGATCTCGATGCTGTCGTACAACCACCCCATCGAGTGGCTGCAGAAGTCGACCGACGAGACCTACTTCCACGTCGAGGTCTCCGGGCCGGCGCTGGTCGAGCGGCTCGACGAGGTGCACCAGGTCTACCCCGGTGCGATGCTGCACATCGAGGCGCAGCGCGACCACCCGATCGGCATGCTCGCCGCGCCGTACGTGAGCGCCGAGGAGGTGTACGCGGGCTACGACCGGCTGACCGCCATCGGCGTGCGGTTCCACAGCCCGCACCAGTGGTTCGTCGACCACGAGGTCGAGCGCACCAAGGCGCTGGCCGCCACCACCGACCCCGAGGGTCTGCTCAATCCGGGCAAGATCCCGCTGAACGAGACCGTGCCGACCGGGGTGAAGTGGGCATGACCCGCCGTCTGGTCGAACTCTCCGGCACCGCCGCCGCCGCCGCGCTCTCGGCCGACTCGGTGATCGTGCTGCCCACCGGTGCCATCGAGTTCCACGGGCCGCACCTGCCGCTCATGACCGATTACCTCATCGCCGACAGCGTCGCGAATGCGGCGGTCGAGCGCGCGGCCGAGGCAGGCCAGGACGTCTGGATCCTGCCCACCATCGCCTACACGAAGTCCGACGAGCACCACTGGGCGCCGGGCACGATGTGGATCAGCTGGGACACGCTGATGCAGACCGTGGTCGAGCTCGGCAACTCGATCGCCGCCACCCCCGCGAAGAAGCTCGTGTTCTTCAACGGGCACGGCGGCAACCTCGCCCTGCTGCAGGTGGCCTGCCGCGAGCTGCGGCGGCGCTTCGGTCTGCAGACCTTCCTGATGGGCGCCACCGTGCCGCCGGGCGCCCACGACGGCCCCGAAGAGCTGGGGCTCGGCATCCATGCCGGTCACTCCGAGACCTCGCTCGTGCTGCACCTGCGGCCCGAGCTGGTCGACCTGTCGCTGGCCGAGCGCAGCGTGCCGGAGCACCTCGACACCTTCGAGCACATCGGCTTCAAGAAGCGCGTGACCTTCGGCTGGCTCTCGAACGACTTCGGCACGAACGGCACGCTCGGCGACCCGACCGGGGCGAACGCCGCCTACGGCGCCGAGCTGTTCGAGGCGTCGGTGGCCGACGCGGTCGAGGCGCTGGCCGAGGTGGCGCGGTTCGACGCCGCCGGCGCGGCATGAGCGACGGCGGGGCCGGCGCGGAGATCGACGGGGAGATCGGCGCGGCCGACCCGTTCGCCCTGCTGGCCACGTGGCTCCCCGCGAACGACGACCCGGCGCGCCCGCTCATGACGCTCGGCACGCGCTCGTCGAGCGGGTATCCGGATGCGCGCAGCGTGCTGCTGAGCGAGTACGACGAGCGAGGCTTCTACTTCCACACCGACTCCCGGTCGCGCAAGGTCGAGGATGTGACGGGCGACCCGCGTGCCTCCCTCACCCTGGTCTGGCCCGGGCGCCAGCTCGTGGTGCAGGGCGACGTGTCACGCGCCGACGGCGACGAGGAGCTGTGGGCCTACCGGCACCGCTCCCGGTACCTGCAGCTGCTCGCCTGGCTCAACACCCCGGAGTTCGCCGCCGTGCCGCTGGCCGAGCGGCAGGCGCGCTGGGCGGAGTTCGACGCCGCGCATCCGTCGCTCGATCCGCCGCCGACCTGGGCCGGCTACCTCGTGCGGCCCGTGCGTCTGACGTTCTGGGAGGGGCGCCCCGATACCGCGAGCCGGCGCACGGAGTTCACGCGCGAAGAGTCCGGCGCCTGGGAGCGCTCCGTGCGGGCCGGCTGAGCCGCAACCCGTGCTTGTCGCCGGGCAGCTACTTGTTGCCGGTGAGGGCCAGCGTGCCGCCGAGCCCGATCATCATCGCGCCGCCCGTGGCGCGCATCCGCGCCATCCGCTTCGGCGACTTCGCGAACCAGTCGCGCGCGAAACCGGCCGAGAGCGCCCAGACCGAGTCGCAGACCAGACCGATCACGATGAAGGTCGCGCCGAGCACCAGCATCTGCACCGCCACCGCGCCGGAGTGGTAGTCGACGAACTGCGGCAGCACCGCCACCAGGAACACGATCGTCTTGGGGTTCGTGAGGCCCACCACGAAGCCCTCGGCGAGCAGCCGCCACGACGACCGCTGGGTCGTGGCACCGGCCGCCCCGGTGATCTCGTTGCGGTGCCGGATGGCTTGGATGCCGAGGTACACGAGGTAGGCGGCCCCGACGAACCTCACGATGGTGAAGGCCACGATCGACTGCGCCACGATCACCCCGACGCCGAGCGCCACCGCGACCACCTGCGGCAGGATGCCGAGCCCGTTGCCGAGCACACTGAGCAGCCCGCCCCGCCGGCCGAGGGCCAGCGACCGCCCGATCACGAACAGCACGCTGGGCCCGGGCAGCAGGATGAGCGCGAGCGCCGCGAGCGCGAAGGTGAGCCAGCTGGCGAACGAGATCATGTCCCGATGATAGGGCCCCCTACGCCTTCGGCGCGGCCCCCGAGATGGCGTCGGCGAGCACGCTGAGCAGGCGCGGTGAGTCGAGCTCGGGCAGGTGCACCTCGATCAGCACGGCCTTCTCGGCGGTGGCGTGCGCGACGGCGAGCGCCGCGGCGAGTTCGTCCTGGGTGCGCACCGACGCGGTCACCGCCCGGTCGGCGGCGCCGAACGCGGCCGGCACGAGCGTCCAGTCCCAGGGCGTGATGTCCTGGTAGACCGCGTCGGGGCTCTGGATCTTGCGCTCGACCGTGTAGCCGTCGTTGTTGATCAGGAAGATCACCGGGGTGAACCCGCGGTGCAGGATCGAGGCGAGCTCCTGCACGGTGAGCTGCGCGGCGCCGTCGCCGACGAAGAGCACCGAACGGCGTCGTGGCAGCGCCAGGCAGGCACCGAGGGTGGCCGGGATGGTGTAGCCGATCGCCGACCAGACGGGCTGGCCGAGGAGGTCGGAGTCGTCGGGCAGCACCAGGTCGAGGGCGCCGTAGAAGGAGGTGCCGGCATCCGCGATCACCGTGGTGCCCGGCTGCAGCCACCCCTGGATCGCCGCCCAGAAGAACGCGTGGTCGAGGCCGGCGCCGTCGACGGGCGCGGGTGCGACGGCGGCATCCGGATGCCCCACCGGCTCGACCTCGGCGCGCGGTGTGCGCCCGAGCACCTCGTGCAGGGCGCGCAGCGAGTCCTCCAGCCGCACGCCGTAGAAGGTGGTGTCGGCGATGCGCGCGGTGGTGAGCCCGAGCTCGATCGCGTCGTCCTCGTCGAAGCGTTGCGTGAAGAAGCCGGTGAGGAAGTCGCTCATCACCGTGCCGGCGAGCACCAGGAGGGGCGCCGTGTCGACGGCGTCGCGCGCGGCCGGGATGCGCGTGAACGCCCCCATGTAGGTGCCGAGGCTGGCGGGGTGCGACTCGTCGAGCACCGCCTTCGACATGTTCTGCGAGGCGATGTAGACCCCGTCGTGGTCGGCGATCTGCCGCACCAGCGGCTCGAGGCTGCAGCGGTGCACCTGCGGCCCCACGAGCATGGTCACCCGCTCGTGCGCGGCCACCGCCTCGGCGAGCGCCTCGGTGAAGCGTTCGAGTTCGGCGCGGTCGCTCGACGCGGCGACGAGCGGGGTGCGGAGGTTGGCCGCGTGCACCGGCAGGGCGGCGAGGTCGCTCGGAATGCCGAGGTACACCGGCTTCGACTCGCGGAGCGCGGTCATCAGCGCGGCGTCGATGTCGCGCGTGGCGGTCTGGGCCTTCACGACCGTGGCGCTCACGGTCACCTCGCGATAGGCGCGCACGAAGTGGTCGTAGTCGCCGTCGACGAGGGTGTGGTGCAGGTATGCACCGGCCGCGCGCGCGGCCGTGGTCGGCATCCCGGTGATCTGCACCACCGGCACGTCTTCGGAGTAGCTGCCGGCCACCCCGTTGATGGCCGAGAGCTCGCCCACCCCGAAGGTGGTGACGAGGGCGCCGAGGCCCCGCCGCATCCGGGCGTACCCGTCGGCGGCATAGGCGGCGTTCAGCTCGTTGGTGGAGCCGACCCAGTGGAAGCCGTCGACGGTCACCATCTGGTCGAGCAGGCTGAGGTTGAAGTCTCCCGGCAGGCCGAAGACGTGGTGGGCGCCGAGCTGCACGAGGCGGGTGGCGAGGTACTGACCGAGGGTGACGGTCAGGGGGGCGGGGTTTCCGGATTGTGTCTGGTCACTCATGTCGACCAGCTTCTCACCCCGGGGGTGGTCGCTGTCTAGCGCAACCCGAGCCGATCGGCGACGGCACCCATCGCATCCGCGAACGCCGCCTCGGCCCCCGCGGCCGGCCCGCCGGAGAGGTTGACCCCGGCGACCCCGGGCACCGCCAGGAACTCCTCGCACAGCCGCGTGATCGCGTCGAGCGCTGCGGTGAACGGATGCGCGGCGTGCAGGATGCCGTCGAGGAACCCGTCGGGCAGCACCAGGGTGGTGAACGACTTCAGCAGAGCGGCGCTCCCGGCGTCGATCACCATCGGCACGCAGGGGATGAAGCCGGGCGCGACACCGAGCTCGTGGCTCTCGGCGATGAACCGGCGCACGGGCTCGACCCCGCCGGCGTGGTTCACGAAGCACACGTCAGCACCCGCGAGCACCTTCTCGCGCAGGCGCGCGGCGCGGCGGTCGACCGGCGGGGTGAGCGGGGCCTCGGCCACCGAGACGAGGTGTCCGGCCTGCCGGGCGAGCGCGGCGAGCTGCGTGGAGTCGAGGTCGAACACCGGCAGCGCGTCGTGCCGGTTGCCGGTGGCGGTGTGGTCGCCGGTCACGCAGTGCACGCCCGCGACCCCCACGCCGGCGAGCCCGGCGAGTTCACCCTCGAGCGCCACCCGGTTGCGGTCGCGGCAGTTGAGGCCCGTCCAGACCGCGAGGTCCTGCTGCTGCACCAGCTCGGCGCGGTAGCTCGGCGAGAACTGCACGCGCGAGCGGCCGGAGTCGCCGGCGAGCGTCGCATCCACGCGCCCGGCGAGCGCCTGCGCGCACTCGGTGAGCGACGCGCGGTCGACGGAGCGGCCCGGGAAGTCGGCCACCACGATCGGCCGGGTGGCCATCAGGGCGCGCATGGCCGCGGCACCGGGCTGGGCCTCGACGGGGAACTCGTGTGCGTCGGCGAGGTGGTGCACATCGGCGCCCGCGAGGCCGGCGGGCGACTCCGGGTTCGGCGCGATCCCGTGCCAGGGCACGGTCGGCGTCTCGAGGAAGACGCAGCGGAACTCGGCCACCTCGCAGGTGCCGTCGAACTCCACGCCGCCGCACGGCCCGTACTCCATGTGCTTGGGGCAGGAGCGGCGAAGTTCGAGGGAGACCACCATCCGCTCATGCTAACCGCGGCGGCTTAGGCTGGAGGCCACCCACCCGACCGCACCGCTCGCATCGACCGCATCGACTCACCAGGAGCCCGGATGACCCAGCCCTACGACCTCGCCCTCCGCGCCGAATCGGCTCTCGTCGAGGGGCAGTGGCGCCCGGCGACGGTACTCGTGCGCGACGGACTCGTCGCCGCCATCACCGAGTTCGACGAGGAGGTGCCGGCGCACACGGTGGTGACGTTGCCGCCGGGCCAGGTGCTCGTGCCCGGCATCGTCGACTCGCACGTGCACGTGAACGAACCCGGCCGCACCGAGTGGGAGGGGTTCACGACGGGCACCCGGGCGGCCGCCGCGGGCGGGGTCACGACCATCGTCGACATGCCGCTCAACAGCATCCCGCCCACCACCACCGTCGAGGCGCTGGAACTCAAGCGGGCCGCGGCGGCGCCGCAGGCCCGGGTCGACGTGGGTTTCTGGGGCGGCGCCATCCCGTCGAGTCTGGGCGCCCTCGAGCCGCTGTGGGAGGCGGGGGTGTTCGGCTTCAAGGCCTTCCTCTCCCCCTCGGGCGTCGACGAGTTCCCCCACCTGTCGACCGAGCAGTTGCGCGAGGCGCTGGCCGAGATCGCCGGCTTCGGCGGGCTGCTCATCGTGCACGCCGAAGACCCCGAGGTGCTCGACGCGGCAGCGGGGCCCGCCCGGGCCGGAGTACGCGGCGTTCGTCGCCTCCCGGCCGGAGCCGGCCGAAGAGGATGCGATCGCCCCCGTCATCGCGGGTGTGCGGGCCACCGGGGCGCGCGCCCACATCCTGCACCTGTCGAGCGGCGAGGCCCTGGCGGGCATCCGTGCGGCGAAGGCGGAGGGGCTGCCGATCACGGTCGAGACCTGCCCGCACTACCTCAGCTTCGCGGCCGAGCACATCCCCGACGGTGCCACGCAGTTCAAGTGCTGCCCGCCCATCCGTGACGAGGCCAACCGGGGCCTGCTGTGGGCGGCCCTCCTCGACGGCACGATCGACCTGATCGCCTCCGACCACTCGCCCTCCACCGCCGAGCTGAAGTTCGCCGGCGACGGCGACTTCCAGGAGGCCTGGGGCGGCATCGCGGGGCTGCAGGTGAGCTTCCCGGCGGTGTGGACGGCGGCGCGGGAGCGCGGCATCCCGCTCGAGCGGGTGCTCGGCTGGATGGCCGCGAACACGGCCGAACTCGTCGGCCTGACCGGCGCGAAGGGTGTCATCGCGGTGGGCGCGGATGCCGACCTGGTGGCCTTCTCGCCCGAGGTGTCGTTCGCGGTGGAGGCCTCGGCGCTCGCCCACAAGAACCCCGTGTCGGCCTATGACGGCCGCACCCTCTACGGGCAGGTGGAGACCACGTGGCTCGCCGGCGAAGTGGTGCACGCCCGGGGCGGCGACGATGCCGAGCGGGCGCCGCGGGGGCGGCTGCTCGAACGCCGTTCCACACTCTGATCCGCCACGTAAATTGGGCGTAAATTCCGCCCGCTGCAACCCGCTCCGGCGTATTCCCGGGCGTGTCGCACGCCAGACTGGTACGGCGCGGCACCGCGAGATCCCATCGCGCCGACAGTCGCTCAGAAAGCAGGAACCATGTCGATCGTCCTCGGGCCGCACCAGTACGGCAAGGCGGAGAACCGCATCGTGCGGGTCTACCGCGACAGCCCCCGCCACGAGATCCACGACGTGAACGTGTCGACCGCGCTGCGCGGCGACTTCGACGCCGCCCACCTGCACGGCGACCAGGGCACCGTGCTCCCCACCGACACGCAGAAGCAGACCGCCTACTCCTACGCCAAGGAGAAGGGCCTCACCTCGATCGAGACCTACGGGCTCGAGCTCGCACGGCACTTCGTCGACGACGTGGCGCCCGTGACGGGCGCCCGCATCGAGATCGAGGAGTACGCGTGGGAGCGCGCGCTGGTCGACGGCTCCGAGCACGACTTCACCTTCGTGCGCAAGGGGCAGGAGATCCGCACCGCCGCGATCACCGTCGAAGGCAAGGGCGACGCTCGCCAGGAATGGGTGATCGGCGGATTCAAAGACCTCGTGCTCCTGAAGACGACCGGTTCGGAGTTCCACGGGTTCCTCACCGACGACTACACGCTGCTGCAGCCCACCGACGACCGCATCATGGCCACCTCACTCGTGGCGCAGTGGCGGTTCACCTCGACGGAGATCGACTGGGAGGCCACCTACGCGGGCATCAAGCAGATCATGGTGTCGACCTTCGCCGCCGTGCACTCGCTCGCCCTGCAGCAGACGCTCTACGAAATGGGCAAGGCGGTGCTCGAGGCCTACCCGTTCCTCGCCGAGATCCGCATGACGGCGCCGAACAAACACCACTTCCTCTACGACCTCTCCCCCTTCGGTGTCACGAACGACAACGAGGTCTACAACGCCGACGACCGCCCCTACGGCCTCATCCAGGCCTCGGTGCTCCGCGACGACGCCCCGCCGGCGGGGCCGGCGTGGACCATTGCGGGGGGCTTCGCGTAGGTTCTGCCTCGGGCGCCGTGCTTCGCGCGGCGTCCTCGGGCGTCGCCGGTCCCTGCCCGGCGCCGCGCGACATGTGAGGGTGCGGTCGCTTCGCGGCCACGCCCTCACCTTGGGTCGTCGGGTACGGCCTGTCGCGTGGGATCGCGGCGGAGGTTGTCCTCACCATCATGTGGCTTCTGGGCACCCGGAAGGCGCTGCCGGGAGGCTGGCTGACGCGCGGCTGCGGGCTAGCTGCCGCGGTAGGTGGAGTAGGCGAAAGGGCTGAGGAGGAGGGGGACGTGGTAGTGGGCCGCGGTGTCGGCGAGCTCGAAGACGATCTGCACCTCGGGGTAGAAGGCGTGCACCTCCTGCTCGGCGAAGTAGGTCTTCGTGTCGAAGCTCAGCCGGTAGCGGCCCGCCGGCAGCGCGACCGGGCCGAGCGAGTTCGCCCGGCCGTCGGCGTCGGTCTCGGCCGCGCCGATCATCACCCAGTTGCCGAGGTCGTCGTGCTCGAGCACGACGGGGACGCCGCCCGCCGGCCGGCCGATCGTGGAGTCGAGCACGTGGGTGGTGACGTGACTGCGCTCGGAGTCGTTCGCGGGTGCCATGGTGCTCCTGTCGTGAGGGGTGGACGGGCGGATGCGCGGGTGAAGGGCCCCGGTTCAGGCCGGGTAGAGCTGCTGAAGCCGCAGCAGGGTGATGTCGCGCAGCTCCGAGGCGACCGTCGCCGCCTCGGCCTGGTCGTCGAGCTCGAGCCGTCGGTTGAGCTCGGCAAGGATCTCGGCACGCGACCGCCCCGCCGCCCGAATGAGGAACACCCGATCGAAGCGCTCTTCGTACGCCGCGTTGCCGGCGGCGATCGCCTCGGCGAGGCCGGCGTCCGAGGCATCGGCCGCCGACTGCTCGGCGCGGCTGAAGCGCTGCGCCTGACCGTCTCCGGCGGCGCGCTCACCGATGCGCGGATGGTGCGCGAGCGCCGCATCGACCTCGGCCGCCGTGAGGCTCGACGCCACCCGGGCGGCGGCGGCGTGCAGCTCGGCAGCCGTCGCATAGGGCGCCCCCTCGGCGACCTCCGCCACGAAGCGGTCGACGCCCAGGCAGGAGCGGAGAGCGTCGCGGAGTTCCGGCGAATCGACGACGGCAGCGGTGGGTTCGGCCATGTGCTCCAGCTTACGATGAGGGCATGAGCGCGCCTCCGCAACCGGCTTCGGCGGCCGTGCCGGAAGGCGGCGTCGGCGTGCTCCTCGCCGCGGGAGCGGGTCGACGGATGGGTCGTCCCAAAGCCCTTGTGCGCAGTCCCGAGGGCGAGCCCTGGGTCGCGCGCGGGGTGCGCACTTTGCAAGACGCCGGCTGCGGCCGGGTCGTTGTCGTGCTCGGCGCGGAGGCCGCCGCGGCCCGCGCCCTGCTGCCGGCCGCCGAGCCGGCCCGCACATCGCCCACCGTCGTGGTGGCGCCGGACTGGACCGAGGGCATCGGCGCATCGTTGCGTGCCGGGCTCGCCGCCCTCGAGCCTGACCCGGGCGGCTCCGCCGCACGCTTCGCGGTGGTGACGCTCGTCGACCTGCCGGAGCTCAGCGCCGAGGCGATCCGCCGGGTCGCGAACGGCGCCACGGCAGACTCGCTGCGTCAGGCGTTCTATGCGGGCCGCCCCGGGCATCCGGTGCTCATCGGCGCCGACCATTTCGCCGAGCTCCGCGCAGCGCTCCACGGCGACGTCGGTGCCCGCCCCTACCTGAGGGCGCACGGCGCGCAGGCGGTCGACTGCACCGATCTGGGCGGCGGTGACGACGTCGACGAGCTCCCGCTCGGCGAACGCTGACGGTCACCCGTCAGTTCGCCGCGACCGGGAAGCCTGGCGGCCCGAGCCGCGTTGACTGGAGACATGACAGCCACAGGACTCACCACGATCGGATTCATCGGCGCCGGCCACATCGGCAGCCAGCTCGCCCGGCTCGCCGTGGCGCACGGCTACCGGGTCGTGCTCAGCAACTCGCGCGGGCCGGAGACGCTCGCCGACCTCGCCGCAGAGCTCGGTCCGCAGGCCACAGCCGCGACCGCGGCGGACGCCGCGGCAGCGGGTGACCTCGTGGTGGTGACGGTGCCGTTCAAGAACTACCTCCAGGTGCCCGCGGAGCCGCTGGCCGGCAAGACCGTGCTCGACACCAACAACTACTACTGGGAGCGCGACGGTCGCATCGCCCCACTCGAGGAGGGTTCGACCACCGTCTCCGAGATGCTGCAGGCCCACCTCCCGGGTGCCCGCGTGGTGAAGGGCGTCAACAACATCATGGCCGCCGACCTCACCACCGACGGCGCGCCGGCCGGCACCCCCGACCGCCGGGCCCTTCCGATCGCGGGTGACGACGCCGACGCGAAAGCCACCGTCACCGCCCTCTTCGATGAGTTCGGCTTCGACGCGGTCGACGCCGGTGCGCTGGCCGAGGGCTGGCGCTTCCAGCGCGACACACCGGCGTACGGCGTGCGGATGACGGCCGACGAGGTGCGCGCGCGTCTGGCCGAAGCCACCCGGTAGCACGCGGCGTGGCGCGGCCTCAGCCCTCGAGTTCGCCGAGCTCTTCGTAGAGCCCGGTGATCTCGGCGATGCGCGTGCCGCTCTCCCGGGTGTGCGCGGCGAGCGCGTTGCTCGCGAGCACGTTGACGAGACTCATCGCGCTGGCGTAGCTGTCGAGCGCCGACACCTGTCGATCGGGCACTCGATCCACACCGTCGCGAACTCGGCGTAGCGCCGAGCCGACGGGTCGCCGATCAGCACGATCGGCACCCCGCGCGCCGCGACGCCCGCGATGAGACGACCGAATCCCGCGGGCCGGCGGCGGAAGCCGAAGAGCACCAGCACGTCGCGGGCATCCCGCTCGGCGAACTCCTCGGCGAGGGTCTGCCCGGGCTGCGGCGCGAGCTGCACGCCCGCGCGGCTCTGCGACAGCTGCGACCGCAGATGCAACGCCAGCGCGTAACTGTTGCGGAACCCCGCCACCGTCACCGACCGGCTCCGCACGAGCAGCGACGTCGCTTGCTCGAGCCGCTCCGGGCCGAGCGCATCGAGGCAGCGGCGCAGGTTCTCGACCTCGCGCACGAGGTGAGCCGAGAGATCGGCGGATGCGCCCGGAGCCACCCCGCCCACCGGCACTCCCGACGAGCGCAGCGAGCGCGCATGCTCCCGCACCTCCTGCGCGTTCTCGAAGCCGAGCCGCCGGAACAGGCGCGACACGGTCGCCTTCGACACCCCGCTGCGCTGCGCGAGCTCGGTACCCGAGTACACGGCGAGATCGCTGAGGTGGTCCAGGATGAAGTCGGCCGCCCGCTGCTCCTGCGGCGACAGTTCGCCGTAGGAGCGGTCGATCCGCTGCCCGATGTTCATCGCGGTGCGCGCTCCGCGCCGTCGCTCGAGTCGGCGAGCGCGAGCACGGCCTGCTCGACCGCGTCGATCGTGGCGGCGACGTCGGCCTCCGTGACATGCTCGGCCGGGTTGTGGCTCACGCCGCCCTCGCACCGCACGAACAGCATCCCGATCTCGGCGATCGCGGCCACCGCCATCGCGTCGTGCCCGGCCTTCGAGAACAGCGACAAGGGTCGTTCGTCGCCGGTCGAGCGGATGCCCGCCGCCACCACCTCGCGCAGCCGCGCACTACAGGCGGCCGCGGGCGCCGAGTGCGTCTGGACGCTCTCCCAGCGGAGCCCGCGCCGCTCGCAGAGCTCGGAGAGGGTGTCCTGGATGACCTGCCAGATGCGATCGCGCTCGCTGTCGTACTCGCCCCGCAGGTCGAGGCTGAAGTCGACCCGCCCGGGGATGACGTTCACCGCCCCGGGTGACACCTCCAGCTGGCCGACCGTCGCGATGAGCTGCGCGGTGCGAGCGATCCGCTCGATGGCGACGATCGCCTCCGCCGCGCCCGCGAGCGCGTCGCGCCGTCGTTCATAGGGCGTGCCGGAGTGCCCCGCCGCACCGATGACGCTCACCATGAAGCGGCGGGCGCCGGCGATCGACGAGACGACGCCGAGTGCACGGTCTTCGTCTTCGAGCACCGGCCCCTGCTCGATGTGCGCCTCGAGGTATCCGACGAGTTGCTCGGGCCGGCGCGCCGCATCGCCGATGCGGGCCGGGTCGAGGCCCCAGGCCAGGAAGGCGTCGTGCAGGCTGGTGCCCTCGGCGTCGCGCAGCTCCCACCACGCGTCGTCCCAGGTGCCGGCGAGGGCACGGCTGCCGAGCAGGGCGCGCCCGAAGCGGGTGCCCTCCTCGTCGGCGAACGCCACCACTTCGAGCGCGAACGGCAGCGTCCGACCGGATGCCCGGATGCGCTGCACCACGGCGATCGCCGTCAGCACCCCGAGGATGCCGTCGTACCGCCCGGCCGAGGGCACCGTGTCGAGGTGGCTGCCGAGCAGCAGCGCCGGCAGCCCGGGTTCGGCGCCCTCGAGACGCCCGCAGAGGTTGCCCGCCGCGTCCTGCCAGGTCGTGAGGCCCGCCTCCGTCATCCAGCGGGCCGCGACCGCGTTCACCGCGGCGTGCTCGGGCGAGAGGTAGACGCGCTCGATCAGGCCGTCCGGCAGCGACGAGTAGGCGGCGAGTTCGTCGCAGCGCGCCAGCAGCGTGGCGGCGCTCGTGGCATCCGCCACCGTCATCGGCGCGCTCATCGCGCGCCCGCCCGCGCGTCCTGGTACACCTCGTAGGCCGCGCCGACACCGCCGCCCGCCGTGACGGCGGCGCCGTGCCGGCGGAGCACCTGCTCGAGCGCCGCGAGGGTGGTGAGCACCGCATCCTTGCGGGCGTTGTAACCCATGGTGCCGATGCGCCAGACCTTGCCGTGCAGCGGGCCGAAGCTGGTGCCGATCTCGATGCCGAAGTCCTCGAGCAGCTCGCCGCGCACGCCGTCGCCGCTCACCCCGTCGGGGATCACGACGGCCACCACGTTGTTCATCTTCACCGCGCGGTCGCCGAACACCGTGAGACCGAGCCCTTCCACCCCGGCGAGCATCGCCGCGCCGTGCAGGCGGTGACGGTTGACGGCGGCATCGAGCCCCTCCTCGACCAGCAGCAGGGCGCACTCCCGCGCGCCATAGAGCATCGTGGTGGCCTCGGTGTGGTGGTTGAGCCGCTTCTCGCCCCAGTAGTCGAAGATCATGGCGAGGTCGAAGTAGTTCGACCGGATGCGCGTGGCCGCGATCTCGTCGGCACTGCCGGCGATCCCGGCCTCGATGCTCTTACGGCCCTCGATCACCTCGACGGCGCGCGGTGAGAAGGTCGCCGGTGCCGAGCCCGACGGGCCGCCGAGGCACTTCTGAAGGCCGGCGGTCACGGCGTCGAGGCCGAGCTCATCGGCCGCGAAGCTGTTGCCGCCGAGCGACGCCGTGACGTCGGTGTAGAGCAGCACGCCGTGCTTCGCGCAGATCTCGGCGAGGCCCTCGAGCGGCTGCGCCACCGTGGTGCTCGTGTCGCCGTGCACCACGGCGAGGAGCTTCGGCGAGGTCTCGCGCACCGCTGCCTCGATCTCGGCGGCGGTGAACACGGTGCCCCACTCGCGTTCGATCACGTGCACCTCGGCACCGGCGCGCTCCGCGATCTCGCGCAGCAGGTGCCCGAAGCGGCCGAAGATCGGCACGAGCACGCGGTCGCCGGGGGCGACGAGCGACACGATGGCCGCTTCGATGCCGGCACGCGAGGTGCCGTCGATCAGCAGCGTCTGCTCGTTGCCGGTGCGGAAGACCTCGCGGTAGAGCGCCATCGTCTCGTTCATGGCCTCGGTCATCGCCGGGTCGTACTGGCCCACCAGCTGAGCCGACATGGCGCGCAGCACGCGCGGGTCGGCGTTGATCGGGCCCGGGCCCATCAGCAGTCTCGGCGGGGGGTTGATCGGCTGGGTGATGATGATGGCTCCTCGGCGTCGTGACGAAATCGCTGTTTCTCACCCTCGATCATACGAAACAAACGTTTCAGCCGTGTTACGCGTCAGGTGGCCACCGGCGCGCGGCCGGCAATTCGGCGGCGAGAGCCTGCGCGACGGCCGACGCCACGTCGACCAGCGCCAGGTCGGCACCGCGCTCCCCCACCAGGCACAGGCCGACCGGCGCGGGTCCGCCGGCCGTGGGCACCCGGAGCACGGGCGCCGAGACGGCCGGGTACCCGCCGGCGCCGGCGACCGCGGTCATCCGGAGGGTCGCCGCGCGCGTCGCCGCGATCACGCCGGCGGGCGCGTTCAGTGCCGGGGCGGCAGACGAGGCCGACGGCAGCAGCAGGATGCACCCCGCCAGCGCCGCGTCGAACCGTGCGCGAGCCTCGGCCAGCACCTCACGCGCGGCCGTCTCCTCGGCGGCGGTGATGCGCGCGGCCACCTCGAACCGCTCGGCGATGTCGGCCCCGAGCACACCCGGATGCGCCGCCACCCAGCCGCCGTGCATCCGCCACGCCTCCGCGCCCTGCACCGTGCGGAACGCGGCGAACACCGCGTCCAGATCGCCGAGGTCGACCTCCTGCACCGTGCCGAAGAGCGGATGCGCGAGCAGCGCGTCGAAGGCGGTGCGCACCGCCTCGTCGCAACTCGCCACGAGGTCGGCGCTCACCGCGAACCGGGCAGCGGCACCGAGCGCGTCCGCGCCTGCACCTGCACCCTCCGCCGCGTCGAGATCGACGGGCGTCGGCCCGGGTGTCGACGCGAACGTCGCTGCGGCGGCCGCGCGAAGGGTGGCCGGCGAGCGGGTGAGCCAGCCGACCGTATCGAACGAGGGCGCCAAGGGCAGCAGGCCGCGCGCGCTCACGGCGCCGTGGCTCGTGCGCAGACCCCAGAGGCCCTGGTACGACGCCGGCACCCGGATCGACCCGGCGGTGTCGGTAGCGAGGCCGATCGAGGCCTGGCCGAGTGCGACCGCGGCGGCCGGGCCGCTCGAGGAGCCACCCGGGATCGCGCCCGGCACGGCCGGGTTCGGCGGGGTGCCGTAGTGCACGTTGCGGCCGGCGATGCTGTAGGCGAACTCGTCGGTCTGGGCGATGCCCTGCACGGTCGCGCCCGCCGCCCGCAGTGCCGCGACGGCGTCGGCGTCCTGCTCGGCCGGGCGACCCTCCGCCAAGAACTCCGGCACGCCCGCCCCGACGGCGAAACCCGCCACGTCGTACAGATCCTTCACGGCCACGCTCGCCCCCGCGAGCGCACCTGGCCCCGAAGCTGCACCCACCGCCGCGGGCACCAACGGTGCGCCCGCGACCCGCCACACGGCGCGGTTCACGGCCGGCGCCGCCCCGGTCACGTGCGCGGCCGCGATCACCCAGCGGGGGCCCACACCGTCCGCCGCGCGTTCCCAG
>BADC01000060.1 GCA_000333435.1 Corynebacterium-like bacterium B27
GCGGGCCGATCCCCGCGGACACCTCAGACAGTAACCACGACCCGCCCACGCGGAAATCGGCGCGGCCGCAATTTACATCGGAAATGACCGCGTTACGTGACCGAAACGAGCCGTCCGTAGCGTGAGCCCTGTGAACCCATCAACATCCATCGATCACCCNGACGTCGCGATGATCACCAGCCAGGGCGCCGCGCCCACCGACGACGGGGAGCCCGAGAATGACCGCACTCCCCCAGCAGCTGCAGCGCCTGACGGGCGCGACGCTCCCCGACGGCAGCGTCGTCGACGTGGAGATCACGGGTGACCGGGTCACCGCCGTGACGCCGTCGGCCGGCCGCGTCGCCCGCGCCGACTCCGCCGAGCCCACCACGCTCGACCTCACCGGCTTCCTCCTCCTCACCGCTCCCGCCGAGCCGCACGCCCACCTCGACAAGGCGCTCTCCTGGGATCTGATCGAGCCGCCGATGGGCGACCTGGGCCTCGCCATCGAGTCCTGGCGGCGCTACGCGGCCACCATGTCGACCGAGAGCATCGCCGAGCGTGCGCGTGAGCAGGCCCTGCGGATGCTCGCCAACGGCACCACGGCCATCCGCTGCCACGTCGACATCCTGCAGGGCCCGGAGCCGATGCGGGGCGTGCGCGCCCTCGCCCAGGTGCGCGAGGAGCTCCGCGGATTGCTCGACCTCGAACTCGTGGCGCTGGCCGGGCCGACCGCGCCCGACGAGCACGTGCTCGAAGCGCTCGACCTCGGCGTCGACCTGGTCGGCGGCGCGCCGCACCTCGCCGACGACCCCGACGCCGACCTGCGCCGCCTCCTCGCCCTCGCGACCACCCGCGGCGTGGGCGTCGACATGCACACCGACGAGAGCCTCGACGGCGCCCTCACGATGCGCACCCTCGCCGAGGTCGTGCGCGACTGGGACGCGAGCCGGCCGGTCACCGCCGGTCACTGCGTTCGGCTCGGCACGATGGAACTCGCCGAACTCGACGAGGTGATCGCCGAGATCGTGCGGAGCGACATCGGCGTGGTGACGCTGCCGATCACGAACCTCTACCTGCAGGGCTGGGAGCATCCGGTCGCCACCCCTCGCGGACTCACCGCGGTGCGGCGCCTGCTCGACGCGGGTGCGCGCCTCGGCGCCGGCGCCGACAACGTGCGCGATCCGTTCAACCCGGTGGGCCGCAGCGACGCCCTCGAGACCGCATCGCTGCTCGTCACCGCCGGGCACCTCACCCTCGACGAGGCCTACACCGCCGTCAGCGCCGGCGCCCGCGACGTGATGAGCCTGCCGGTCGCCGGCGCCCTCGTCGGCGCGCGGGCCGAGTTCCTCGCCGTGCGCGCCGGCGGCCTCGCGGATGCCATCGCGAACGCGAGCGCCGATCGCGTCGTCGTGCACGCCGGCCGGGTGGTCGCCCGATCCGTCGTGACCCGCACCATCGCGGTACCCGAGACCATCGCCGCCGCCCGCCGGCCCGCTCCGGCGAGCCCGATCAGCCCCGCTCCAGCCATCGAACCCATTCTCGAAACGAGGTGAGAAGCTCCATGACCATCGCACCCTCCCCCGTCGCCCCGGCGACCACCACCGATCAGCTGCTGCATTTCGACGACGTCGCCATGACGTTTCCGAACGGCACCACCGCCCTCTCCGGCGTCTCGCTGACGGTCAACCGCGGCGAGTTCGTGACCGTCGTCGGGCCGTCGGGCTGCGGCAAGTCGACGCTCCTGCGCATCGCGTCGGGCCTCACGCCCGCCACGGAGGGCGTCACCCAGGTCGACACGAACCGCATCGGCTACGTCTTCCAGGATGCGACCCTGCTGCCCTGGCGGGACGTGCAGTCGAACGTCGAGCTGCTCGCCGAACTCAACGGCATCCCGAAGGCGACCCGCAAGAAGACGGCGAAGGAGGCCATCGACCTGGTCGGGCTCTCCGGCTTCGAGAAGCACCTGCCGAAGACGCTCTCCGGCGGCATGAAGATGCGCACGAGCCTCGCGCGGAGCCTCACCCTCAACCCGGAGCTGTTCCTCTTCGACGAACCGTTCGGCGCCCTCGACGAGATCACCCGCGAGCGCCTCAACGACGAACTCATCCGCCTGTTCACGGAGCAGCAGTTCGCCGGACTCTTCATCACCCACTCGGTGTCGGAGGCGGTCTACCTCTCCACCCGGGTCATCGTCATGTCGGGCCGACCCGGGCACATCGTGGACGAGTTCCCCGTGGAATTCCCGTTCCCCCGCGACCCCGACATCCGCTTCACGGCCGAGTTCGCCGAACTCTGCGGCCAGGTCTCCCACGCTCTCCGAGAGGGACACTCATGACCACCACCTCCTCGGCGCCGACGACCGGCGCGCCCGTCCGGCCCGCCACCGTGAAGCGGTCGAAGAGCCGCGCCGCCACCTGGATCCCGCCGGTGCTGGTCTTCCTCGGCGTGCTGGCGGTCTGGTACGCCATCACCTACCTCATCCTCGACGAGAAGCGCCGCTTCCTGATGCCGCCGCCGCACGAGGTGGTCGCCGCGTTCTTCGACCCGGCGACCTTCCTCGAGATCGTGCAGGCGCTCGGCCGCACCACGATGGTCGCGCTCGTCGGCCTCGCGTTCGCGATCGTGATCGGCGTGCTCTGGGCGGTGGCGATGAGCCAGGCCAAGTGGGTGGAGCGCTCGCTCTACCCCTACGCGGTGGTGCTGCAGTGCATCCCGATCCTCGCGCTGGTGCCGCTCATCGGCTTCTGGTTCGGCTTCGAGTATCCGGCGCGCGTGATCGTGTGCATCATGATCGCGCTGTTCCCGATGGTCTCCAACACCCTGTTCGGCCTGCAGTCGGTCGACCCCGGTCAGCGCGAGCTGTTCCAGCTGCAGCGGGCGAGTCGCTGGACGGTGCTCTCGAAGCTCGAGTTCCCGGCCGCCCTGCCCGCCATCTTCGCCGGCATGCGCATCTCGGCCGGTCTCGCCGTGGTGGGTGCGATCGTGGGCGACTTCTTCTTCCGTCGTGGCGAGCCCGGTCTCGGGTCGCTCCTCAGCACCTACACCGCCCGGCTCCGCTCGGCCGAGCTGTTCGCCACCATCTTCGTCGCAGCCCTCCTCGGCGTCGCGATCTTCGCGCTGTTCGGCTGGATCGGCAAGCGCGTCGTCGGCAAGTGGTACGACTTCTCGGCCAACTAGACGTTCCATCCGCACCATCCCATTCCCTGCACCACACCGCTCCACCCAGAAGGAGAAGACATGCGCAGCACCCGAACCCGGTTGGTCCTCGCCGCCGGATTGGTCGCGACCACCGCGATCGCCCTCTCAGCCTGTAGCTCGAGCTCGTCGGCCACCGACGACTCGACGCCGTCGGCAGACACCGCCATCGGCGCGGTCGACCTCTCCGGCGTCTGCCCGGCGAACATCGTGCTCCAGACCGACTGGAACCCGGAGGCCGAGCATGGCCACCTCTACGAACTGCTCGGACCCGACCCGAAGATCGACGCCGCCAACAAGAAGGTCAGTGGCCCGCTCTACTCCGGCGGCGAGTACACCGGCGTGAACGTCGAGATCCGCTCCGGCGGGCCCGCGATCGGCTTCCAGAGCGTGACCTCGATCATGTACCAGGACCCGGACATCATGCTCGGCTACGTCTCGACCGACGAGCAGATCCAGAACTCGGCCGACTTCCCCACCACCGGCGTCTTCGCGCCGCTGGAGAAGAGCCCGCTCATGATCATGTGGGACCCGGCCACCTACCCCGACGCCAAGACCATCAAGGACGTCACCTCGAAGGGTGCGATCGTGCGCTACTTCGCCGACTCCACCTACATGGAGTACCTGAAGGCGCAGGGCATCGTGCCCGAGGCGCAGGCCGACTCGAGCTACGACGGCACCCCCGCCAACTTCGTGGCCGACGGCGGCAAGGCCGCCCAGCAGGGCTTCGCCTCGGCCGAGCCGTACATCTACGAGAACGAGGTGAGCGACTGGATGAAGCCGGTCGACTTCCAGCTCATCAACGACACCGGGTGGGACTACTACCAGTCGGTGATGGCCACCCGCACCGGTGACCTGGAGGCCAACGCCGACTGCCTGAAGGCTCTCGTGCCCGTGCTGCAGCAGGCTGAGGTCGACTACTTCGCCGACCCGCAGCCGGTGAACGACCTCATCCTCGACCTGGTCGACCAGTTCGACACCGGCTGGGTGTACTCGCAGGGCGTCGCCGACTTCTCGGTGAAGCAGATGATCGACCTCGGCCTCGTCTCCAACGGCGCCAACGACACCATCGGCGACCTCGACGAAGCGCGCATGACCTCGTTCTTCGGCAAGGCCGTCCCGATCCTGGAGTCGATCGGCATCACGCCGGCCGACGGCCTGGCCGCCGACGACCTCTACACCAACGAGTTCATCGACAGCTCCATCGGCCTGAAGTAACCCGGCCGCAGCAACCGACCGAAGAACCCGTAAGGACCCGACACCATGACGCTCCCGTCCGTGATCACCCGACCCGCTCCGCGCCTTCTCGGCCGACGGATCGTGGTCACGGGCGGGGCGCGTGGCATCGGTGCCGCCATCGCCCGCCGCGCCGCCGCCGAGGGCGCCGAGATCGCCGTGCTCGACCTCCTCGCCGACCAGGGCTCCGCCTTCGCCAAAGACCTCGGCTGCCACTTCGTCACGACCGACCTCAGCGATCCCGCCGAGACGACGGATGCGCTGAGCCAGGCCATCGAGGCGCTCGACGGCATCGACGTGCTCATCAACAACGCGGGCATCCTCCGCTCCTTCCCGCTCCTCGACATCACGGTCGACGACTGGGACACCGTCTT
>BADC01000059.1 GCA_000333435.1 Corynebacterium-like bacterium B27
AGCTCTCGAACACGATGTCGACCTTCTGGTCGGGCGCGAGTTCGGGAATCGTCCCTTCGAGCGTGGCAGACGCGTCGTCGCCGCTGCTGGCGCCGGCGGGGGCGCTGCAGCCGCTGATCAGGATCGCCAGACCGGCCAGGGTGGCCAGGGTGGCAGAGCGCGTGAAGATGCGCATGGTCGTTTTTCTCCTCGATTGGTGGAACGGGGCGGGATGGGAGGGGTCGAGCGGGCGCTCAGGCGGGCGTGAGCGCGCTGTCGCGGGGAGGTGTGCGGGGCGCGGAGGCGACGGTGACCACCCCTGCGACGGCCGCGTCGGCGTCAGTGTCGGTGTCGGCGTCGGCGTCGGCGTCGGTGTCGGCGACCCATTCGAGTCGCCGACCGGAGTCGCGGTCGAACAGATGCACGTGCTCGGCCTTGGCGTGCAGCCGCACCTGTTGACCGGCGACGAGGGTGTCGGTGCGCAGCATCCGCACGGCCGTCCGGTGTGCGCCGATCGTGCAGTAGACGATCTCCTCGCTGCCGAGGTTCTCGACCGCGTCGATGACGCCGGTCGCGATCAGGCCGGATGCCTCGGGCCGGGCGAGCGCATCGGTGGCCGCGCCGGCCCACTCGACCTGCCAGTGCTCGGGGCGCACGCCGAGCATCACCGGGAAGGCCTCGGTCTCGCCCGCCCACATCGTGCCGCGAATGCCGTCGGCGTCGAGGCGGATCTGCCCGTCGACGGCGGAGACCGTGGCGGGAAGCAGGTTCATCGCGGGGCTGCCGAGGAATCCGGCCACGAAAGCCGACGCCGGGCGGTCGTAGACCTCGGCCGGCGTGCCGATCTGTTCGAGGTGACCGGCGTTCAGCACCGCGATGCGGGTGGCCATCGTCATGGCCTCGACCTGATCGTGGGTGACGTAGACGAAGGTGGCGCCGAGCCGGCTGTGCAGGCCCGGTGAGTTCTTGACGCGTGGCGGTGCGGAGCTTGGCGTCCAGGTTCGAGAGCGGCTCGTCCATCAGGAAGGCGGCCGGGTCACGCACCAGCGCCCGCCCCACGGCCACGCGCTGCCGCTGCCCGCCGCTCAGCTCCTTGGGCCGGCGGGCGAGCAGGTGATCGATCTCGAGCATCCCGGCCACCTCCCGCACCCGCTGGGCGATGGCGGCCCTCGGCACGCGCTGAACGCGCAGGGGGAAGCCCAGATTCCGCTCCACCGACAGGTGCGGGTAGAGCGCGTAGCTCTGGAACACCATCGCCAGATCGCGGCGTTTCGACGGCTCCCGCGTGATGTCGCGTCCGTCGAGGAGGATCTGCCCGGAGGTCGGTTCGAGCAGGCCGGCGATCATTCGCAGCAGCGTCGTCTTTCCGCAGCCGCTCGGCCCGAGGAGCACCAAGAAGTCGCCGTCCTCGATGGTGAGGCTGACGTCGTCGACCGCGGTGTTCTTCGCGAACGTGCGCGAGACGGAGCGGATTTCGATGGTGCCCATTACTCTCCCTGCCGATGTCTGGAACGTGATTCCGTCAGGAGTGAGTCGGACGGAATATCGTTACAGGGAGAGAATCCCGGCTGAAGGTGAACGCGGTTCGACGGCGCGGAGAACGCTTCGCGAGCGCCTACCCAACAGTGTCGGCGCCGGTGGGGTAGGCCCCCTCCACGATTCCCATCACTTCGTCCATCACCGCGGGAGCGGTCTCGGCGGAGTTGTTCATGGCCACCGCCACCGCGTCCTGCAGGGCCGAGAGGATGAGCAGTTGCGCCACGTTGCCGGTGATGGCGCCGTCGGCCCAGGAGTGGAAGGCGGCACCGGCGATCAGCGGATGCGTCGAGAGTTCGCTCAGGCGCGACCGGGCGTAACTGGTGACACCCACGATGGTGGCGCCGGAGGCAGCGGCCGCCTCCACGGCCCGGATGGTGGTGCTGTTCATGCCGCTGTCGCTCACTGCGATGCACACGTCGTCGGCATGCAACAGGCGCGCGCTGAGTTGTTGAGTGATCGAGTCGTAGGGCGCCTCGCACGGCCGGTCAGTGGTGAGGAATCGCAGGGCCACCATCTGAGCGGCGGGTCCCGATCCGCCGTTCGCGACGATCAGGAGGCGCCTTGCCGACACGATCGCGGCGACCGCCGCGTCGAACTGGTCGTAGTCGAGCGCCCCCAGGGCCTCGCGCAGGTCCCGGGCCGCCGCTTCGAAGAGCGCAGGAACGCGATTGCGGCTGCCCTCACCCGCCTGCCCGGTGACCTCGTTGCGCGATTCGGCACCGAGATCCCGCAACAACAGCAGCCGCAGGTGCTGGAACCCCTTGAAGCCGAGGCTCTGACAGGTGCGGATGACCGTGGCCGAGGAGGTCTCCGTACGCGTGGCGAGGTCGGACACCGAGAGCATCGCCACCACGTCGGGGACATCGACCACTTCCTGGGCGACGCGCTGCTCGCGCGGGCCGAGTGAGGGGATCAGAGAACGGATCAGGGCCAGGGTCCCGCCGATCGGCGGGTCGACGGTGGCAGTGCTCATGGCGCCTGTCTAGCACAGGCGCGTGAACCGGCCCCGCCCGGAACCGCTGGTGGAGCATCCGCTGCAGCCGTTGCCGCCGGATGCAGCCGGGCGTTGACTGGGAGCCGAACCGATCAGCGTCGAAGGAGACGAGACAGATGAGCGACGAGAACACCACCAGCGCCGGCGAACCGTTCGATCAGACCAACGGGGTCGTCGATGGCCTCCACGGCGACGACGGGGGTTCGGTCGAACCCGGCGAGCCCGACGGCCTGCTCACCGGCGCGGTGCGCGAGGCCGGCGACGTGCTGAGCGGCGACCGCGACGACGACGGCGCGACCGCGGAGGACGCCGACCCGGCCCGCACGCCGTACGGCGAAGAGGGCGCGCGCTAGACGGCCGGCGGCGGCCGCCCTACTCTCCCGCGCCCGCCCCGATCGACCCGATGCGGAGCAGCGACACGTCGGTGTTGGTGCAGGCCTGGTAGTCGGTGGTCGGCACGAAGATCGCGCCGGAATCGTTGGGCGGGAAGACCCGGAAGCCGTTGGCCGCCTGAACGGTGCAGTTCGGGTAGTTCGCTGCAGTCGCGATGAAGAGCATCGCGTCGACGCTGTCGCCCGGCACCAGCGTCACGGCTGCGACCACCTTGCCGTCCGGCACCGCCGCGGCACCGAGCTGCGTGCCGTTGTCGTCGCCCACGAAGGCGACCTGCGGAAAGCCTTGCAGCGTGCAGTCGTCGGATGCGGTGTTCGTGAACACGAGCGGCTGCTGCGACGTCCCGGCGGCGCCCTCGGCCTGCCCGAGCGTGATGCTGAGGTCATCCGCCGTGCAGGGCGCTGCCGCGGGCGGCGGGGTGGGCGAGCTCGTGGGGGTCGGCGTGGGGGTGGGGGTCGGCGTGCTCGTCGGGGTCGGCGCGGCAGAGGTGGGGGCCGGCGCGGGCGCGCTGGTCGCGGCGATCACACCCCAGACGACGGCGGCGACGATGGCGAGGCCGAGCACGATCGCGAGCACGATGAAGCCGGTGCGCCAGCCGTTGCCACGCGGCGGGGTTCCGCCCTGCGGCGGCACACCGGGCGCACCCTGCGGGGTTCCGTACTGCTGTGACATGCTGCTCCCCTTCACCGGCCGCCTCGACGCGTCCGCCCTCAGTCAACCAGGCAGCACCCCACCGCCCCGGCCAACGCGCCGGGGCATGATTCGGTGCGGGCAGATCGTCACATGTCGATAGGCTGACGCAATGTCCGGTTACATCACCCCGAAGAGTGCTTCAGCGCCCGCACCGGTCACGCCGCCGAAGCCTCTCAGCCGGGCAGCCGCGAGGTCGCTCTGGTTCGCGCTCGCGATCATCCTGGCGAACGTCGTCATCAACACCGTCACGCTCGCGTACGCGGGTGCCGGCGCGCCGGCGGGGCTCGCGTGGACGGTCCTCATCGCCCACGCGGTGATCGTGCTGGCCCTGTTCGGGTTCGCCCTCGCCGCCGGCGTCACCGGGTTGCGCGAGACGGCGGGCGGAGCGCTGCGCGGGCGCGGGCGGGCCATCGCGGGCATCGTGGTCGGCGGGGCGCTCGTGCTGATCACCATCGGCGGCGGTCTGCTGCGACTCGCCCTTTCTTTTCTCGGCTAGGCGGGCCTCAGGCGCGAGACGCCATCGCGCGGGCGCCCACGAGGGCGCGGCCGGCCGACGCGAGCGAGCGCGCCACGGCCGTCGGGTCGTCGAGGTAGCCACCCACGGCCGCACCGTCGCGCAGCAGCATGAGCTCGCCCGCCGCCACGGCCGGGTCGGCGACACCGAGCGCGCCGAGCATCCGCTCGAAGGCGTCGAACTGCCAGCGCCGGTGCGCCGACACGACGAGGCGAACCGGATGCCCGGGGTCGGCGTACTCGGCCGCCGCGTTGATGAACGGGCAGCCGCGGTACCCGGGCGCGCAGGCCGCGGTCATGAGCGCGTCGAACGCGAGGTCGAGCGCGCGTTGCGGGTCGCTCCCGGCGACGGCGACGACGTGCTCGATGGCGGCACGCTCGTCGGCCGCTCGGGCCTCGAGGTAGGCCACCATGAGGTCGTCCTTCGAGCGGAAGTGCCGGTAGAAGGTGACTTTCGTGGTGCCGACGCGCGCGATGATCTTCTCGGCGCTGACCGCCCGGAAACCCTCGGCGTAGAAAAGCTCCGAAGCAGCTTCGAGAAGACGTTCCCGCATCGAGACCCCTTTCTCGCAGGCATTCGGCAGCAGTAGAGTTACCGGTAAGTCTACCTGGATCATCCAATCGAAAGAAGAGCGCTCGTGACCGAGAACCTCGACCAGATCCCCCTCACCACCATCGACGGCACCACCACCACGCTCGCCGACTACGCGCCGGTGAAGCTCATCGTGAACGTCGCGTCGCGCTGCGGGCTCGCGCCGCAGTACGAGAAGCTCGAGCAGCTGCAGAAGACCTACGGCGATCGCGGCTTCACGGTGCTCGGCTTCCCGAGCAACCAGTTCCTGCAGGAGCTCTCCGACACCGACAAGATCAAGGAGTACTGCTCCACCACGTGGGGCGTGACCTTCCCGATGTTCGACAAGGTGAAGGTGAACGGCAAGTCCGCGCATCCGCTCTACAGCGAGCTGACGAAGACGCCGGATGCGTCGGGCAAGGCCGGCCGGGTGAAGTGGAACTTCGAGAAGTTCGTGATCACGCCCGACGGCACCGTGCACCGCTTCCGCCCCACGGTGGAGCCGGACGCGCCCGAGATCGTCGCCCTCATCGAGTCGTCGCTCCCCGCGCAGGCCTGATCGGCCGGCCTCGATCGCGAGGGGTCAGAGGGCCCGCTCCATCCGGAAGCGGGCGAGCTGTTCGCCGCCCCGCGCGACGGTCTCCGGCCCGACGACGACGAAACCGGCCCGTTCGAACACCGGGCGCGCCACCAGGCTGGCGTGCGTGCTGAGACGGCGGATGCCGCGCAGCCGGGCCTCCTCGGCCACGCGCCCGAGCAGGGCAGCCGCCACCCCGCGACGCGCGGCATCCGGACTCACGAACAGGCGGTCGACGTAGCCGCCGTCGTCCAGGTCGGCGAATCCGATGACGTCCGATTCCGGCGGTTCGGCCTCGGCGACGTAGGTGTGCACGCGGGCCCGCTCGGCACCCCAGGCGTCCAGGTCACGAGGCGCACCCAGCCACGCCTCGACCTGGGCGGCCGTGTAGTGCGACAGCGCGGTCTCACGGATGGCCCGCTCGAACACCCGCAACGTGCCCGCCGCGTCGGGGGTTCGGTACGGCCTGATGTGCACGCGGCCACCCTACCGGCCGGCCCGAGAGATGCGCCGGCGGCCGCCCGCGTAGAGTGAGCCGCGTGACCGAACCGCCCGCGCCCGACTCGCCGGCCGGAGTTTCTGACGGCTTCGGCGCGAATGCGGTCGCAGCATCCTCAGTGGTGGCGGGGGTGGTGCGACGACTGCGCGCTGCCGGATGCGTGTTCGCCGAGGAGGAGGCCGCCCTGCTGATCGAGGCGGCCGGCTCGGACGCCGAGCTGCACGAGCTGGTGGAGCGCCGCGCCGCGGGGCTGCCGCTCGAGCACATCCTCGGCTGGGCGGAGTTCGCCGGCCTGCGCATTGCGGTCGACCCCGGCGTCTTCGTGCCCCGCCGCCGCACCGAACTGCTGGTGGCCGAGGCACTGCCGCTGCTCCGACCGGGCTCCGTGGTGCTCGACCTCTGCTGCGGCTCGGGAGCGGTCGGCACGGCCCTCGCCGCAGGCGCCTCGGGAGTGCGCGTGTACGCCGCCGACATCGACCCTGCGGCCGTGCGGAGCGCCCGCC
This sequence comes from Corynebacterium-like bacterium B27, assembly GCA_000333435.1. Taxonomy (GTDB): domain Bacteria; phylum Actinomycetota; class Actinomycetes; order Actinomycetales; family Microbacteriaceae; genus Herbiconiux. Next base: position 6,262 of record BADC01000059.1, read on the forward strand.
GCAACCTGCCCGACGCCGCCGACGTGTTCGAGGGCGACCTCTACGACGCGCTACCGGCCGAACTCCGAGGTCGCTTCGACGTGATCGTCGTCAACGCACCCTACGTGCCGAGCGACGCCATCGCGACCATGCCGCCGGAGGCCCGCCTGCACGAGGCTCGAGTCGCCCTCGACGGCGGCGGCGACGGTCTCGACGTGCAGCGCCGGGTCATCGCGGAGGCACGCGACTGGCTCTCCCCCACGGGTCGCCTGCTCATCGAGACGAGCGAACACCAGGCCCCGGCGACCGCGGCCCTGTTCACGGCCGCGGGACTGCATCCGCACATCCGGCACGACGACGACCTCGACGCCACCGTCGTGATGGGCGGCCGCTGACCCGCCGGACTCAGCCCTTGTAGGGCGAACGCACCATCTCGACGATCGCCATGATGCCGAGCACGCCGCCGACCAGGGTGATCAAGCCGACGATGCCGAGCAGTATCTCCGCCATGGACGTCTCCTGTTCTGTGGATGCGTCAAGGCTATCAAGACCCGCGCATCGCCCCGGTCATCCGTTCGGCAGCAACCGCGCGGTGAGGGCCCGGATGCGCTGGGTGATCATCCGGAACGCCCGCTCGAAGGCTTCGGGCGTGCCGGTGGCCGCCGGATCGGGGATCGACCAGTGCAGGTCGTCACGGCCGGAGAGCTCCTCGTGGGCGCTGTCGCACACCGTGATCACCAAGTCCTGCGCGGTGGCGACGTCGTCGACCTGCCGCGGCAGCCGGTCGTCGATCACGAGTCCGTGCCGGTTCGCCACGGCCACGGCGCCGGGATTGACCGAGGCGGCGGGCCGGATGCCGGCCGATGCCACCGGGATGCCGGTGGTGTCGCGCCAGATCGCCTCCGCGATGCGCGACCGCGCGGAGTTCGCGGTGCAGACGAAGAGCACGCGCTCCGGTGCGGGCACCGTGGCGGCCGCCAGTGAATCGAACGCCTCGGGGAGCAGGTGGATGTAGCTGCGGCGCCGATCCGACTCCGAGCGGGTGCGGGTGAGGATGCGCGCCCGTTCGAGCACGTCGAGGTGGTGCGCCACCAGGTTCGAACGGATTCCCAGCTGCTCCTGGATCTCGGTCGACGACAGGTCGCCGAGGGTGAGGAGATCGACGATGTGCAGACGATGGGGGTCGGACAGCGCGGCGAAGACCGCGGCTCGGCGTTTCAGCTCCGTCATCTCGATCACTTCTCGTTGAGTCAATCGTTCTTGACTCAATCATGGTAGGCATGAACGGAGATGGCATCCCGGGCACGCCGAACACTCAGCTTCGGCCCGGGTCCGTCGGTCGTGCGAATCGCTCGCACGGCACGATCGGAAGGAGATCTCATGGGAATCGGTACGGGCATCGCCCTGTTCGTGATCGGCGCCATCCTGGCGTTCGCGCTCAACATCGACACCGGCGGATTCGTCGACCTCGCCCTGATCGGCTACATCCTGATGGGCGCGGGCGTGGTCGTCTTCGTCATCAGCCTCGTCTTCCTGCTGCGCCGCCGTCAGACCACGGCGACCACCCGCAGCGCGGTCGACCCCGCCTCGGGCGAGCAGGTCACACGTTCCACGCGCGAGAGCGACCCGCTGGTCTGAGCGACCCGCGAATCATCCCCTCATGACCGACCTTGCACCCGACCTGCCGGTCACCGGCGAGCTCCTCGACGGGCGATACCTGCTCGAGCGCCGCATCGGCGCGGGCGGAATGGGCGTGGTGTACCGGGCACGCGACGAGGCGCTGGGCCGTACCGTGGCCATCAAGCTGTTCCGGCCCGGAGCGGCGGATGCCACGGACACGGCCCACGCCGACCGCGTGCGCAGCGAGACGCGCCTGCTGGCCGCGCTCAATCATCCGTCGCTCGTCACGCTCTTCGATGCGCGGATCGATCCGGTGGCGCCCAGCTATCTGGTCATGGAACTGATCGAGGGGCCGACCCTGCGGGAGCGGCTGACGCAGGGGCCGCTGTCGCCGGCCGATGCGGTCACGCTCACCGGCGACCTCGCGGCCGGCCTGCACGCCGCTCACACCGCAGGCGTGGTGCACCGCGACGTGAAGCCCTCGAACGTCCTGCTGCGACCCTCGGTTCTGCCGGGTGAGCCGTTCCGGGCGACGCTCGCCGACTTCGGCATCGCCTACCTCATCGACTCCACCCGCGTCACCACCCCCGGCACGCTGGTGGGCACGGCGGCCTACCTCAGCCCGGAGCAGGTGCGCGGCGCCGAACCCGCTCCGGCGTCGGACGTGTACGCGCTCGGGCTGGTGCTGATCGAGGCGCTCACGGGAGAGCGGGCCTACCCGCAGAGCGGCACCGCCGAGTCGGCGCTGGCGCGCCTGCACCACGACCCGGTCGTGCCCCGCGCGTTCGGCTACGAATGGCGGTCGCTCCTCACCGCGATGACCGCACGCGATCCGGATGCCCGGCCCACCGCCCTCGACGTGATCGTCGCCGCGCGCACGCTGTCGACGGCGGCCCCCGAGTCGCTCACCGCGACCGCCGCGCTGCCCCCGACCGCCGCAGTGCCCGTCGTGGCCGCGAGCGGTCCGCTGGCGGCCGGCGAGCCCACCGGCGTCGCCGCCGCTGCGGTCGCGGCCCCGTCCAGCTCGAACACCGGCCCGACCGTCGTGATGCCCGCGGGTGCCGGCGCACCGGCCGGCCCCGTCGGTTCTCCCACCGCGGCCACCGTGGCTCTGCCCGCGGGTGCCGGCGCACCCGCCGAACCGGCCATCATCGGTCAGGGCGCGGCCCCGGGCGAGACGCCCCGCCGCGCCTCGCGCCGGCAGCAGGCCGAGCGTCGACGGCGGCTCACGGGATTGCTCGTGGCCGGAGCCGCCACCGTCGTGCTGGGCGCGTCGCTCGTCGCATGGAGCGCGGCGCAGGGTCAGGCGAGCACCCCCAGCGAGCAGCAGGTGCAGCCGGCCGTCTCGTCGACCCCCGAACCGGTGGCGACGGACGCGGCCGAGCCCGTCGCCGACACCGGCGCCGAAACGGCCACCGACACCACGACCGGGACGGGGGCCGAGCCGGTCGCACCGGTCGGCACCGGTACCGAAGGCAACCCGAATCAGGGTCCCGGCAACAACAACGGCGACAACGGCAAGGCCGACAAGCCCGAAAAGCCCGACAAGGGTCCCGGAAACGGGAACAACAAGAACAAGTAGTTGTCCGCCCATCCGGGCGGCAGCGGCTCACCCGAGCCGCACATCAGAAGGAGATCATCATGAACATTCTGCTCATCGTCATCGCGGTCATCGCCGTGATCCTGCTGTTCACGGGCGGATTCGTCTCGTCGCTGAACTTCCTGCTCTGGGTAGGGCTGATCCTGCTCGTCCTCGCCGTGATCGTCTTCATCGTGCGAGCCCTCACCGGCAACCGCCGCGTCTGACCCGACGCCCCACGATCACCCCCTGACGCGGGCGCCACGCACAGTCGTGCTGCGCCCGCGTCAGCCGGCGTCGGCCTTGCGGCCCTGGCGCGTCAGTCGGTGCCGAGGTCGAACGCCGCGGCCTCGTTGGCCGCATCCGTCGCCGCCTCGAGCGACGACTCCGCGGCACCCGCGGTGATCTCCTCGGCAGCGCCCTCTTCGAGCTCGCCCAGCAACTGCGCGGTCGCCCCGCCCACGATGCCCTGACGCGCGTACTGCTCGAGCCGGGTGCGGCTGTCGGCGATGTCGAGGTTGCGCATCGTCAACTGCCCGATGCGGTCGAGCGGCCCGAACGCAGCGTCGCCCACGCGCTCCATCGAGAGCTGTCGGG
>BADC01000058.1 GCA_000333435.1 Corynebacterium-like bacterium B27
CGCGCGCAACGAGACGCTCACCGCTCGTGGTGTTCACGCGCACCTCACTGGCCGCGAGAATCGCGAGCATCGGCTCGTGGCCGGCGAGGATACCGATCTCGCCCTCCACGGTCTTCGCCACGACCATCGAGGCCTCGCCCGACCAGATCTCCTGGTCGGCGGAGACCACGCTCACGTTCAGCGGAGCCGCCATGACTAGCCGTTCTCCTTCTGGATCTGCGCCCACTTCTCCTCGACGTCGGAGATCGAACCGACGTTGAAGAAGGCCTGCTCGGCCACGTGGTCGAAGTCACCGCGGGTGATCGCGTCGAACGACTCGATCGTGTCCTTCAGCGGCACCGTCGAACCCTCGACACCGGTGAACTTCTTCGCCATATAGGTGTTCTGCGAGAGGAACTGCTGGATGCGGCGCGCCCGCGACACGGTGATCTTGTCTTCCTCGGAGAGCTCGTCGACACCGAGGATCGCGATGATCTCCTGCAGTTCCTTGTTCTTCTGCAGGATCTGCTTCACGTTCGTCGCCACGCGGTAGTGGTCCGCGCCCAAGTAGCGGGGGTCGAGGATGCGCGACGTCGAGGTCAGCGGGTCGACCGCCGGGTACAGACCCTTCGACGCGATCTCACGCGAGAGCTCCGTGGTGGCGTCGAGGTGCGCGAAGGTGGTCGCCGGCGCCGGGTCGGTGTAGTCGTCGGCGGGCACGTAGATGGCCTGGAGCGACGTGATGGAGTGACCACGGGTCGAGGTGATGCGCTCCTGCAGCACACCCATCTCATCCGCCAGGTTGGGCTGGTAGCCCACCGCGGAGGGCATGCGGCCGAGCAGCGTCGACACCTCGGAACCGGCCTGCGTGAACCGGAAGATGTTGTCGATGAACAGCAGCACGTCCTGGTTCTGCACGTCACGGAAGTACTCCGCCATCGTCAGAGCCGAGAGGGCGACGCGCAGACGGGTTCCCGGCGGCTCGTCCATCTGGCCGAAGACGAGAGCGGTCTTGTCGAACACGCCCGCCTCCTCCATCTCGTGGATGAGGTCGTTGCCCTCACGGGTGCGCTCACCGACACCGGCGAACACCGACACACCACCGTGGTCCTGCGCCACGCGCTGGATCATCTCCTGGATGAGGACCGTCTTGCCGACACCCGCGCCACCGAAGAGGCCGATCTTGCCACCGAGCACGTACGGCGTGAGCAGGTCGATGACCTTGATGCCGGTCTCGAACAGCTGGGTCTTCGACTCGAGCTGGTCGAACGCCGGGGGCTTCCGGTGGATCGGCCAGCGCTCGGTGATCTCGATGGTCTCGCCAGGCTCGGCGTTCAGCACCTCACCGATGACGTTGAACACCTTGCCTTTGGTGACGTCGCCCACCGGCACCGAGATGGCGGCGCCCGTGTCGCGCACCTCCTGGCCGCGGACGAGACCGTCGGTCGGCTTCAGCGCGATGGCGCGAACGAGGTCGTCGCCGAGGTGCTGAGCGACCTCGAGCGTGATCTCGTGCGACTCGTCGCCGATCGAGATCGTGGTCTTCAAGGCGTTGTACACCTCGGGGATCGAGTCGTGCGGGAACTCGATGTCGACGACCGGGCCCGTGACTCGGGCGATGCGTCCGACGCCGCCCGGCGTCTCCTCAGCCTGGACTGGCGCAACAGCGGTGTCAGTCATAGTGCTTTCTCTTTTCTTCGCGTGCCGGTTAGGCGCTGTCTACTTGGCGGAGGCCAGTGCGTCGGCCCCACCCACGATCTCGGAAATCTGCTGCGTGATCTCGCTCTGACGGGCGTTGTTGGCCAGTCGCGTGTAGTCACGGATCAGGTTGTCGGCGTTGTCACTGGCCGACTTCATGGCCTTCTGGCGAGCGGCGTGCTCAGCCGCGGCCGACTGCAGCATCGCGTTGAAGATGCGGCTCTCGACGTAGATCGGCAGCAGTGCGTCGAGCACCGTCTCCGCGTCGGGCTCGAACTCGTACAACGGGTACACCTCGTTGCTCGGCTCGGCCGGCAGGTCGCTCTCCACGATCTCGAGGGGCAGCAGGCGCACCACCTCGGGAACCTGGCTGACCATGCTGACGAAGCGGTTGTACACGAGGTGGATCTCGTCGACGCCACCCTCCTCGTCATCGAGGTTGTAGGCCGTGACGACCGCGTCCGCGATCTCCTTGGCCGTCTCGAAGACGGGCTGGTCGGTGCTGCCGGTCCACGACTGCACGCTCTCGCGCCGACGGAAGCTGAAGTACCCCACGGCCTTGCGGCCCACGAGGTAGAACACGACCTTCTTGCCTTCGCTCCGGAGCAGTTCGGCGAGGCTCTCGGCCTCCTTGAGGATCGACGACGAAAACGCGCCGGCAAGCCCACGGTCGGAGGTGAAGATCACGACGGCCGCGGTGTCGAGCTTCTCGCGCTCGGTTGTGAGCGGGTGATCGACGTTGGAATAGGTCGCCACCGCCGACACCGCGCGCGTGATCGCCCGCGAGTACGGCGTCGACGCCAGAACGCGTTGCTGCGCCTTCTGGATGCGCGAAGCCGAGATCAGCTCCATCGCCCTCGTGATCTTCTTGGTCGTCTGGGCAGAACGAATCTTCTGCCGGTAGACCCGAAGCTGAGCACCCATTCTTAGCGGCGACCCTTCACGATCTTCTCCTGGTTGACGTCCTCCGGAGCGGTCGCCTCGAACTCCTCACGGCCCACCGACGCGAGCGGCTTGCCCTCGCCGGTCTGGAACTCGAGCTTGAAGTCGTCGACCGCCTTCTCGAGGGCCGCGACGGTGTCGTCGTCGAGCACGTTCGGTCGCGAAGCGTCGTCAGGACCTCGGTGTTGCGGGCCAGGAAGTCGAGGAACTCGGCCTCGAAGCGCAGGATGTCCTCCACCGGCACCTCGTCGAGCTTGCCGTTGGTGCCGGCCCAGATCGAGACGACCTGCTGCTCGACGGGGAACGGCGAGTACTGCGGCTGCTTGAGCAGCTCGGTGAGCCGGGCGCCACGGGCCAGCTGACGACGGGATGCCGCATCCAGGTCGGATGCGAACATCGCGAACGCCTCGAGCGAGCGGTACTGCGCGAGCTCGAGCTTCAGCGTGCCGGAGACCTTCTTGATCGACTTCACCTGCGCGTCGCCACCGACGCGGGAGACCGAGATGCCGACGTCGACCGCGGGACGCTGGTTGGCGTTGAACAGGTCGGACTGCAGGAAGATCTGGCCGTCGGTGATGGAGATCACGTTGGTGGGGATGTACGCCGAGACGTCGTTGGCCTTGGTCTCGATGATCGGCAGGCCCGTCATCGAACCGGCACCGAGCTCGTCGGAGAGCTTGGCGCAACGCTCCAGCAGACGCGAGTGCAGGTAGAACACGTCACCGGGGTACGCCTCGCGTCCCGGCGGGCGGCGGAGGAGCAGCGACACGGCGCGGTAGGCCTCGGCCTGCTTGGACAGGTCGTCGAAGATGATGAGCACGTGCTTGCCGCCGTACATCCAGTGCTGGCCGATCGCCGAACCGGTGTAGGGGGCGAGGTACTTGAAGCCGGCGGGGTCGGAGGCCGGGGAGGCGACGATGGTGGTGTACTCCATCGCGCCGGCGTCTTCGAGCGCACCCTTCACCGAGGCGATGGTGGAGCCCTTCTGGCCGATGGCGACGTAGATGCAGCGCACCTGCTTGTTGACGTCGCCCGACTCCCAGTTCGCCTTCTGGTTGATGATGGTGTCGATGGCGATGGCGGTCTTGCCGGTCTGGCGGTCGCCGATGATCAGCTGACGCTGACCGCGGCCCACCGGGATCATGGCGTCGATGGCCTTGATGCCGGTCTGCAGCGGCTCGTGCACCGACTTGCGCTGCATGACGCCCGGGGCCTGGAGCTCGAGTTCGCGGCGGCCCTCGGTGGCGATGTCGCCCAGGCCGTCGATCGGGTTGCCGAGCGGGTCGACCACGCGGCCGAGGTAGCCGTCGCCGACGGGCACCGAGAGCACCTCGCCGGTGCGGGTGACTTCCTGGCCCTCTTCGATGCCGGTGAACTCGCCGAGCACGACGACGCCGATCTCGTCTTCGTCGAGGTTCTGGGCGAGGCCGAGCGTGCCGTCCGCGAAGCGGATCAGCTCGTTGGCCATGACACCCGGGAGCCCTTCGACGTGGGCGATGCCGTCGGCGGCGTCGATGACGTAGCCCACCTCGGTGGTTGCGGCCTTGCCGGGCTCGTAGGCCGCGACGAAGTCCTTGAGAGCGTCGCGGATCTCATCGGGGCGGATTGTGAGTTCAGCCATCGTTTTCCCTTTTCTGATGGGGTATGCCCCCAGTGTGTTCCGGTGCCCGCCGATTAGCCAGCGAGCTGAAGTCTCAAATCGTTGATGCGGGTGGCGACGCTGCCGTCGATGACGTCGTCGCCGATCTGGATGCGGATGCCACCGATCACCGACGCGTCGATCACCTGGTTCAGCTGCACCCGTCGGCCGTACTGCGCGGCCAGCGTGGTCTCGAGCCGCTGCACCTGAGCGGCACCGAGCGGAGCGGCCGTGGTCACCGTGGCGACAACCGAACCCGACTGGTCGGCGACGATGGCCGAGGCGTACCTGATCAGCTCGCCGATGCGCCGGCCGCGCGGCTGGGTGACCAGCTGACGGGCGATGGCCAGGGTCTGCGCCGAGGCGCGACCACCCAGCAGGCGCTCCACGAGGGCGCGCTTCTGATCGGTCGAGCCGAGCTTCGAGCCCAGCGCGAGCTCGAGCTTCGCGTCACTGGTGACGGCGCGGCCGAACTCGAACAGCTCCGAATCGATCGCGACCGACGCGGGCGCCGAGCCGGCGACGGCACGGATGCCGATCTCCTCGATGCCGGCCAGCAGGTCGGTGTGACTCGACCACCGGCTCGAGGCGATGCCCGCGAGCAGTTCCACCGTGGTGCGGCCGTAGCCCGGTGCGAACAACTGCTTGACGAGCGCCACCTTGGCGGGGGCCTCGACCCCCGGGTCGGAGAGAGCCCCGAGCAGGTGTGACGAATCTCCGATGATCCGGCCGGCGGCGAAGAGCTCTTCTCCCGTGGCCAGATCGACCTGGGAGCCCAGGCTCGACAGGCGAGCCTTGGCCTCCTCGAGGGCTACTCTGGTCGCGCTACCCATGCGTGATTACTTCTTCCCTGCGGTGTCGGATGCTTCGAGGTCGGCCAGGAACCGGTCGACCAGGGCGGTTGCCTTCTTGTCGTCGGAGAGCGACTCGCCGATGACACCCGACGCGAGGTCGATGGCGAGGCTGCCGACCTCCGTGCGCAGCGATACGAGCGCAGCCTGACGATCGGCCTCGATGGCGACCTGGGCGTTGGCCTTCACGCGCTCGGCGTCGCTCTGCGCCTGGGCCTGGATCTCGGCACCGATGCGCTGGGCGTCGACACGGGCCTGCTCACGGATCTTGCCGGCCTTGGCACGGGCCTCGGCGAGCTGAGCGGTGTACTGCTCGAGCGCTGCCTCGGCTTCGCGCTGCGCGACGTCGGCCTTCTCGATGTTGCCCTCGATCGCGGCGGAACGCTCGTCGAGCAGCTTCTTCATGCGAGGCAGCACGAGCCGCCAGAAGAAGAAGAGGATGACGACGAAGCAGACCAGTGACCAGATGATGTCGTACCACTGAGGAATCAGCGGATTCGTCGGCGGTTCTTCGGCGGCTGCTACAAGAATGGTCTGGAGCATGGCGCCTCCTTCCTAGTGTGAAAGAGGGGTTTAGAAGCCGAAGATGAAGCCGGTCGCGATACCGATGAAGGCCAGCGCCTCGGTGAACGCGATACCGATGTACATCAGCACCTGGAGCCGGCCGGCCAGCTCGGGCTGACGGGCGACGCCCTCGATCGTCTTGCCGACGACGATGCCCACGCCGATGGCCGGGCCGATGGCGGCGAGGCCGTAGCCGACCGTGGCGATGCTGCCGGAGACCTCGGCGAGGATGGCGGTGTCTGCCATTGTTGTTCCCTTTCGTGATGGTGGAGCAGGCGGGTGCCTGGCGCCGTTTTAGTGTTCGTCAGCCAGCGCGAGCTGGATGTAGACCGTGGTGAGGAGTGCGAAGACGTAGGCCTGCAGCACGGCCACCAAGACCTCGAAGAGCGTGAAGACGAAGCCGAAGGCCAGCGTTCCCACACCGAACAGACCGTAGAAGATGCTGGTCTGGGTGGCGGTGAAGAGGAAGAACTGCGTGGCCGAGAAGAACAGCACGAGCAGCAGGTGGCCGACCAGCATGTTCATCAGGAGTCGGAGCGTCAGCGTGACCGGCCGCAGCACGAAGGTCGAGACGAACTCGATCGGCGTGACGATGATGTAGAGCGGCCACGGCACGCCGGGCGGGAAGAGCGCGTTCTTGAAGAATGCGCCCGGGTGCTTCTTCAGCCCGGCGTACATGAACGCGAGCCAGGCCACGACGGCGAGCACCAGCGGCATGCCGATGATGGCGTTCGACGAGATGTTGAGGAACGGGATGATGCCGGTGAGGTTCGCGAACAGCACCACGAAGAAGATGGTGGTGATGAGCGGGAGGAAGCGCCGGCCGTCCTTCTTGCCAAGAAGGTCTTCGGCGATGTTCACGCGAGCGAAGTCGAGGCCCATCTCGACGACGCTCTGGAAGCGGCCGGGAACGACCTTCATGCGCCTGGTCCCGATCCAGAAGATCAGGATGATGGCCAGCATCGCCAGGAAGCGGATGAGGATGATCCGGTTGATTTCGAACGGCGTGCCAGCGAAGAAAATGGCCTCGGGGAAGAACTCCTCGATCGACGGACCGTGGAAACCACCATCGTCGGAGGTTGCCATGGGGGCTAGCAGGTTCACAGCGTTAGCTATCAGCGCTATCTCCTGTTTCGGGGCGTGGAACTTTTCACAGTTCTCGCGACGACGAACGGGTGGGGGTGGTGCTGTATACAAGCCACGACGGCATTGCGCGACAGCGGAACGAACTCACTAACCCTATCAAGACTCAGGGCGTCCTGACTAATCCTGGAGCGCTCATTCCCCGCTCGGGAGCTTGACGTCGGAGGCGTACGCCATGCGGGTGCGCGCCACGACGACCACGTCGACCACGAGGCTCCCGATCACCGCCGCGACGATGCTGAGGAAGAGCACGGTGCCGTTGGTCCAGGGCTGGCCCCGCAGGAGCAGCACGATCACGATGAAGAGCACGAACTTGAGCATCCAGGCGCCCAGCACGATCGCGAAGAACAGGGTCGGGTAGATGGGTGACGCCGTGAAGCGGTTGGCCACGATGATGCTCACCACGGTGATACCGGCGAACACGAGCACCAAGGCCGTGCCGATCAGGGCGCTCACGGCACCGGCCCAACCGTCGACGAGGTAGCCGATCACTCCCCCGATGACGGCGATCACGACGGCGAGGATGATGTCCCAGCGCAGGATGGCCGCGAAGACCTTGCTGGAGGATGGCGTCGGGTAGTTCCCGCGGATCACAGGCTCGGTCACGGTTCTAGGACTCCTTGATCTCGTCGGCGGCCGCGTCGAGCGGATCGTCGCCGGCTTTCATGTCGGCTTCGAGGGTACCCGCATCGGCTGATTGCGCCTCGATCTCGCGTCGCTTCAGCCGGCTCAACGGGCTGAGCGTCACCGCTGTGCAGACGACGAGACCGACCCCGAGGAAGACGAAGGCGAGCCAGTAGGGCTGCAGCACGAAGAACAGCAGGCAGCCGATCGAGATGACCGCCGTCCAGGCGTAGAAGATCAGCACGGCCTGCAGGTGCGAGTGACCCATGTCGAGCAGCCGGTGGTGCAGGTGCTGGCGGTCGGCGCTGAACGGGCTCTTGCCCGCCCGAAGCCGGCGGAACACAGCGAGCCCGAAGTCGAGCAGCGGGATGACGAGGATGGCGAACGGCAGCAGGATCGGGATGAACGCGGGGAACAACTGCGACCGCCCGAGCTGTGCAGGGTCGACCTGACCGGTGACGGCGACGGCGCTCGTGGCCATCAGGAGCCCCACGAGCAGTGCCCCGGCGTCGCCCATGAAGAGCTTCGCGGGGTGGAAGTTCAGCGGCAGGAAGCCGGCGCAGGCACCGATCAGCACCGCGGTGATGAGCGAGGCGAGGTTGAAGTAGTCGGTGGGCGAGGTGTCCTGCGCCAGCAGGTAGCTGTAGATGAAGAACACGCCGTTCGCGATGAGCGCCACCCCGGCGACCAGACCATCGAGCCCGTCGATGAAGTTGATGGCGTTCATCACCAGCACCACTGCGAGGATCGTGATGACCAGCGACATCCCGCTCGACCCGATGGTGAGCCCGCCGATCGGCAGCGACACGATCTGCACGCCCTGCCAGGCGAGGAGGCCGGCCGCGATGATCTGGCCGGCGAGCTTCGTGAGCCAGTCGAGGTCCCAGATGTCGTCGGCCACCCCGATCAGCACGATGATGAGTGCGGCGCCGAGGATGGCCCAGACCTTGCCGGGCTCGGCGAAGACGAGCCGGAACCAGCTGATCTGCGACGCCACCACGAACGCCACGACGACGCCGATGAACATCGCGATGCCGCCGAGCCGCGGGGTGGGCCGGGTGTGCACGTCGCGCTCGCGGATCTTGGGGTACAGCCGGTAGCGATGGCTGAGCTTGTAGATCACCCAGGTCAGGCCGAAGGTGACGACGGCCGAGACGAGTGCGACGAGGAGGTAGAACCGCATGCGTCAGGTGCCGGCCTGCGGCACGAGCAGGTCGCCCACGACGTCGCGGATGCGCTCGGCCGAGACCGCGCCGAGTCGCACGATGCTGATGCGGCCGGCTGGGTCGGTGGCGTCGACGATCGTCGAGGCGACGGCATCGTGCCGCTCTCCCCCGTCGAGGTACACGGCCACGCTGTCGCCGAGCATCTCCTGGGCGCCGGCGGCGGTGGTCGCGGCGGGCTGCCCGGTGAGGTTGGCGCTGGAGACGGCGAGGGGGCCGGTCTCGGCCAGGAGTTCGAGGGCGAGCGGGTCGTTCGGCATGCGGAGCGCCACCGTGCCACCCGTCTCGCCGAGGTCCCAGACGAGCGACGGAGTCGCCCGCAGGATCACGGTGAGCCCGCCCGGCCAGAACTCGGCCACGAGCGCGCGGGCGGAGTCGGGGATGTCGGTGGCCAGCGCATCCAGCGTCGGCAGACCGGGAATCAGCACGGGCGGCGGCGACTGGCGGGTGCGGCCCTTCGCGTCGAGCAGGCGCTGCACGGCCGCGGCATCGAACGCGTCGGCGGCGACGCCGTACACGGTGTCGGTCGGCAGCACCACGAGTTCGCCCTTGCCGAGCGCGGCTCGTGCGAGGCGCATCCCGGTGAGAAGCTCGGCCGGTGCGGAGCAGTCGTAAATGGCAGCCATCTCGGAACCCATGTTAGCCGGGGCCGGATCAGCGGTTCACGCGGCCGCGGCCGAAGACGAACCAGAGGATGGAGCCGAGGATCGACAGGAAGAACGCGACGAGGAGCCAGACCAGCTTGCCGAAGAAGCCGTGGTTGGGGTTCCGCACGATCGACACCACGGTGATGATGAAGATGATCAGCGCGATCACGCCGATGCCGAAACTGACCGGTTCCATGGTCTCCTCCTGGGTGTCGTCGCCGAGCCTAGCGGGCAGGCCCGGGCGTTGGCCTAACGGATCGCGGTGGTCGCGCGGTCGCGCCCGGTGAGGTCGCGGTGGGTGGCGGCGGCGCGCCAGCCGTCGGCGGCGAGCAGGGCCCGCAGCTCGTCGCCCTGGAGGTCGCCGTGCTCGATCACGAGCGTGCCGCCCGCCCGGAGCAACCGGCGCGCGGTGGCCGACACCTGGCGCACCACGTCGAACCCGTCGGCTCCGCCGTAGAGCGCGTGCTCGGGGTCGTGCAGCCGCACCTCCGGGTCGCGGGGCACCGCTCCGGTGGGGATGTACGGGCGAATTCGACACCACGACATCGACCGTGCCGTCGAGCTCCCGCAGCGCCTCCGCGAGGTCGATGAAGACCAGCCGCGCGTTCTCGGCACCCACGCTGCGAAGTTCTGCTTGGCCCAGATGAACGCGGCGGTCGAATCTCCACCGCCACGACGTCCGCGTGCGAACCTCGGTGGCCAGCGCCAGCGCGATGGCACCGCTGCCCGTGCCGAGATCGACGGCGAGCGGACGGGCATCCGGCGCCACCACCACGGCCTGCAGGGAGTCGATGGCGAGGCCGGCGACGAACTCGGTCTCGGGCCGCGGCACGAACACGCCGGGGCCGACCGCGAGTTCGAGCGCGCGGAACCAGGCGACGCCCGTGATGTGCTGCAGCGGCTCCCGCGCCGCACGCCGCTCGACCGCCTCGACGATCGCGAGCGTCTCCTCGGGGCCGAGCGGAGCATCCGTCACCGTCAGTGACTGCACCCGGCCGCGCGACGCACCGAGCACGTGCCCGATGAGCAGTTCGGCGTCGACCTGCGGGTCGACGATTCCGCTCGCCGCGAGGATGGCGACCGAGCGCTCGTAGAGCGAACGGACGGTGACGGGACGCTCAGCCGTGTCGATGCCCGGCACGCGGTCGCCGTAGACATGCACGAGGTTGAACGACTGGGCGCCGTTCTGGCCGCGCGCCGCCGGGAACACCACGTTGAGGTCCTGGGTGTAGCAGGTGGCCGAAGCCACCGACACGGGCACGCCCGCGAAGGTCGACGTGGTGGAGTAGTGCAGGTGCCCACCCAGCACGCCACGCACATCCGTGCCCTCGATCACCGCGGCGAGCTTGTGCTGATCGCGCAGCTCGACCAAGGCGAGCAGGCCGAGCGGGCTGGGCACCGGCGGGTGGTGCAGGGCGAGCAGCGTGCCGTCCGGCGCCGGGGTGGCGAGCTCGGCGGCGAGCCATTCGAGCTGGTCGTCGGTGATCTCGCCGTAGTGCTGACCGGGCACGGTCGAGTCGAGGGCGATGATGCGCAGGCCGTTGACATCGAAGACACGGTCGATCGGCCCGGAGGTCGCCTCCTCATCGAGGAGGCCGGCACGGAACGCGCCGCGCTCGTCGTGGTTTCCCATCACCCAGATCACCTCGGCGCCCACGGCCGCTGCGGCCGGCTCGACCAGATCGCGCAGCCGCCGGTAGGCATCGGGACGGCCGGTGTCCGCGAGGTCGCCGGTGAAGACGATCGCCTCGGGGCGGGCACCGGATCGGGCGAAGTCGGCGAACAGCTGGGCGAGGTTGGCGTCGCTGTCGATGCTCTCGTGCAGCAGGTCGCCGTCACCCACGAAGTGGGTGTCGCTGACGTGGAGGATGAAGTGCTCCGGCGCGGGGTACTGCCCGACGAGTTCGGTCATGGTGTGCTCACTTTCTCTGGAACCGGGGTGGATGCTTCGGAAGAGGGTGTTGCGGTGTCGATCAGCGCGGTGCGCAGCAGCTCGAGATCGGCCCGATCGAGGCCGTTGGCCACGAGGTACTCGGCAGCCGAGCCGTGCTCGGTGTCGATCCGGTCGAGGATGTCGGCGATCAACGCCGGCGGACTGGCACTGATGATCTGCACCAGATCCGGGCTCGCCGGGTAGCCGTGGGCGAGCATCCGCTCGAGCATCGCGCTCGCCCACTCTCCGCGCAGGTTGTCCTCGGTGGCGGCGTAATCGGCGACCACCGCCGCCCGTTCCACGCCGACAGCAGAGAGGGCGAGGGCGACCACGAGACCGGTGCGGTCTTTACCGGCCGTGCAGTGCACGAGCACGCTCTCTTCGCCGGAGCGGGCGATGTGCCGCACGGCATCGGTGAGGGCCACCCCGTGTTCTGCGATCATCAGCCGGTAGAGGCTGTCGAGGGTCACATCATCGAGGGTCGCGGCGGGTGCGGCTCCGGCGAAGATCGGGGCGTGCACCGTGCTGACTCCCAGCCCGTCGAGGCGGCTCGGCGAGCTGCTCAGTTCGTGGTCGTCGCGCAGATCGATCACCAGGGTGATGCCGAGGGCGGCGAAGCGCTCGCGGCTGTCGTCGGTGAGCTGGTGCAGTGCGTCGGAGCGGTAGAGCTTGCCCCAGCGCGTGGCGCCCTCGGGGGCGGGATAGCCTCCCGTGTCACGCAGGTTGTAGGTGCCGGTGAGATCGTGCCGGCGGACGGTGGTCTCCACGCGCGTCACGGGACGAGGGCCTGGGCGCGCTCCTGCGCATCCGTCATCGTGGCCTCCGGGTCCTTGCCGTAGAACACCGAGTCCTCGATGGCGGTGGCCAGGATGTCGTCGATCTGCACGTAGCTGTTGCCGGGGTAGGAGACCCAGGGCTGCAGCCGGTCGAGCTGCTTCAGATTCGGTTCGACGAGCGGGTTGCCTGCGGCCCACTCGGCGAGCGCGCCGTCGCCCTCAGTGAGGCTGGTGCGCAGCGGCAGATAACCGATGCCGGTGGTGATGACCTCGTAGGCGCGGTCGCTCGTCATGAACTTCATGAACTCCCAGGCCGCGCGCTGCTTCGCCGGGTCCTGGCTGAACATGAACAGGCCGGAGCCCGAGTTCGTGGGAACGGTGGGCTTGTCGCCGAAGGCGGGCATCACGGTGTCTTTCAGCACCCAGTTGCCGGCCTCGGCTGCCGCCATGTACGTGCTCTGCATCACCGAGGTCTGCAGTTGGATGACCGAGTCGCCGCGCGCGAACGCTTCGTACTGGGCCGCCGAGTCGAGGTTCGCCAGAACCCCGTCGTCGTAGAGGTCGCGCAGCATCTGCACGGCGCCGACGGCCTCCGGGCTGCCGAATTCGATCGTGGTGCGATCGTCGCTCAGCACGGCGGCGCCGTTCGACTTGAAGATGCCCTGCATGCACCAGTTGCCGCCCTTGACGGCGCAGCTGATGGTGAGCGCCGGCTTGCCGGTCTTCGCGGTGACCTGCTCGGCCACGGCCTTCACCTTGTCCCAAGTGGACAGGTCGGGGTCGGCGGGCAGGCCGGCCGCCTCGAGTGCGGTGGAGTTGTACCAGAGCACCCGAGTCGAGAAGACGTAGGGCATGCCGTAGGTCACGCCCGTCCCAGTCGCCGAGCACG
>BADC01000057.1 GCA_000333435.1 Corynebacterium-like bacterium B27
CAGCGACGCGTTGCGCTCGGCGGCTCCACGTTTCTCGGCGATCTGACGCGCGGTGCGGTCTTCCTCGGTGACGAGGAAGGTGTCGCCGGCGCGGGGCACTGTCGACAGACCCTGCACCTGCACCGGGCGCGACGGGGTCGCCGCGGTCACGGTCTCGCCGTTCTCGTCGACCATCGCGCGAACGCGGCCGTACGCCGTACCCGCCACGATGGCGTCGCCGACGTGCAGCGTTCCCGACTGGATGAGCACGGTCGCGACCGCACCACGCCCCTTGTCGAGCTTCGCCTCGATGGCGACACCGCGCGCATCCTTGTTCGGGTTGGCGCGGAGGTCGAGACCGGCGTCGGCGGTGAGGAGCACCGCGTCGAGCAGGTCCTGGATGCCGATGTTGTTGCGCGCCGACACGTCGACGAACATGACGTCGCCGCCGTACTCCTCGGCCACGAGGTTGTACTCGGTGAGCTGCTGACGCACCTTCGCCGGGTTCGCATCCTCTTTGTCGATCTTGTTGACCGCGACCACGATCGGCACGTTCGCCGCCTGGGCGTGGTTCAAGGCCTCGATCGTCTGCGGCATGATGCCGTCGTCGGCGGCGACCACGAGGATGGCGATGTCGGTCACCTGCGCACCACGGGCACGCATGGCGGTGAACGCCTCGTGACCCGGGGTGTCGATGAAGGTGATCGGGCGCTCGATGCCCTCGTGCTCGGTGACGACCTGGTAGGCACCGATGTGCTGGGTGATGCCACCCGCCTCGCCGGCGACCACGTTGGCGTTACGGATCGCGTCGAGCAGGCGGGTCTTACCGTGGTCGACGTGACCCATGACGGTGACGACCGGGGGACGGATCTCCAGGTCTTCGTCGGTCTCGTCTTCCAGCTCCTGGTCGAGGTCGATGTCGAAGCCTTCGAGCAGCTCGCGATCCTCGTCCTCCGGGGAGACCATCTGGATCTTGTAGCCGAGCTCCTCGCCGAGCACCTGGAAGGTGGCCTCGTCGAGCGACTCGGTCGCCGTCGCCATCTCACCGAGGTGGAACAGCACGGTCACCAGGTTGCCCGGGCTCGCGTCGATCTTGTCGGCGAAGTCGGTGATCGAGGCACCTCGGCGCAGCCGGATGACGGTGTTGCCGTCACCGCGGGGAACACTGACGCCGCCGAGCGACGGAGCTTCGCGCAGCTCGAATTCTGCTCTCTTCGTGCGCTTCGACTTGCGCGCCTTGCTCTTGCCGCCACCGCGACCGAACGCGCCGGCGGTTCCACCACCGGGTCCGCGGCCACGACCGCCGGCACCCGGGCGGGCGAACCCACCACCGGCGCCGGGAGCGCCGCCGCCGGGGCGGAAGCCGGGCGAGCCGGGAGCCGGGCGAGCGCCGCCGCCCTGCGCGGCACCGGGGCGGAATCCGCCGCCCTGGCCGCCGGGCCGGAAGCTGCCGGGCCCACCGGGGCGCGGAGCACCCGGACGGGGAGCTCCGGGCCGGGGAGCACCCGGACGAGGAGCGCCGGGCCGCGGGATGGCGCCGTTGGCGCCACCGCCGGTGCCACCACGGCCCATGCCCTGCTGGCTGGCGAAGGGGTTGTTGCCCGGGCGAGGGGCGCCGGGTCGAGGCATCCCCTGCTGGCTCGAGAACGGGTTGTTGCCGGGCCGGGGGATGCCGGGGCGCGGAGCACCCGGGCGAGGGGCGCCGGAATCGGACGCAGCTGCTGCGGGAGCAGGAGCGGACGGGGACGCGGGAGCGGGCGTCGACGGCGTCGCGGAGGCCGCGGGAGCGTCGGCGACGGAATCGGCCTTCGCGGCGGCGGGGGTCGACGGCGCTGGTGCCGACGGCGCGCTGGGAGCCTGCTCGGCGGGCGCAGCGGGAGCTGCGGGCGCGGCTGGAGCGGGCTTGCCGGCGCCGGGCGTCGGCGCGCCGGGGCGGGCGCCCGGACGTGGGCCGGTCGAACCCGACCGCGGTGCCGGGGCGGACGCGCCGCCCGCGGGCGCACCCGAGGCCGCAGCGCCGTCGGCGATGAGTCGTTCCTTCAAGCGCCGGGCCACGGGGGGCTCGATGCTCGAGGACGGGCCCTTGACGAACTGGCCCATCTCTTTGAGGGTTGCAAGGGCGACCTTGCTGTCGACGCCGAGTTCGGCGGCGACTTCATGTACACGTGGTTTTGCAGCCACAATTCTCCTGTCTGGGGTCTACCCAGACAGGGCAGACCGTTAGTAGCGGACGGGTCTCATTTCGAGCCGCTCATCAGTTGTCACTCATGGGTTCACGGTGCCGTTCAGCCTGTTCTCTAATGTTGTCGTGTCGAGTTCACCCGCAACGCGGAGCGCACGCCCGAAAGCGCGGCGCGTGACCGCGGTGTGAAAGCACTCGCTTGAGGGATGCAACCATGCGCCTCGCCCAGGAAGAGTGGCCGACTCGTCGACGACCAATGCGTGCCGGTCAGAACCGACTTCCCTGGCAACGACCCTCAGAAGAGAGGACCGCGTGGCGCGCGCACGACATCCGACGCACGTTCTAACAGATTCCATGGTACTCCATATTCCCGGGCGTCCGATCGAACCACGCCCGGGAGCGGACCCGATCAGTCGCCGTCGAGGATGCTGTCGGGCTGGATGTCGATCTTCGCACCGGTGAGCTTGGCGGCGAGCCGGGCGTTCTGGCCTTCCTTGCCGATGGCCAGCGAGAGCTGGTAATCGGGCACCAGCGCCCGCACAGCCTTGAGCGACTCGTCGATGACGAAGGCGCTGGACACCTTGGCGGGTGAGAGAGCGTTGGCGACGAAGGTCGGCAGGTCGTCGGAGTAGTCGACGATGTCGATCTTCTCGTTGCCGAGCTCTGCGGTCACTGCGCGCACCCGCTGCCCGAGCTCGCCGATGCAGGCGCCTTTGGCGTTGATGCCGGGCTCGGTGGCGCGCACGGCGATCTTGGTGCGGTGGCCGGCCTCGCGGGCGAGCGAGACGATCTCGACCACGCCCGACGCGATCTCGGGCACCTCGAGAGCGAAGAGCTTGCGCACGAGCGAGGGGTGCGTTCGCGAGACCGTGATGGCCGGGCCCTTCGGGCCCTTCGCGACGCTGGTCACGTAGACGCGGATGCGCGAACCGTGGGAGTAGTTCTCCCCCGGCACCTGCTCCTCGGGCGGCAGGATGGCTTCGATCGTGCCGAGGTCGACGTGCACCATCCGCGGGTTCGGGCCCTGCTGGATGACGCCGGCGATGATGTCGCCTTCGCGGCCCTTGAACTCCCCCAGCACGTGGTCGTCGGCGATGTCGCGCAGACGCTGGTTGATGACCTGCTTGGCGGCGAACGCCGCGATGCGGCCGAAGTCGCTCGGGTTCTCCTCGGCCTCGCCGATCACCACGCCGTCCTCGTCGTACTCGGGCACGTAGATGCTGATGTGGCCGGTCTTGCGGTCGAGATGCACTCGCGCAGCGGGCGTGCCCTCGACTGTGGCGGGGCGGTCGGTGTGCTTGAGGAATGCCGTCAGAATGGCCTGCTCGATGATTCCCACGAGTTCCTCGAAGGGAATCTCTCGCTCGCGTTCCAAGAGACGCAAGACGCTGAGGTCGATGTCCATCTCCGGCCTCCTCTGTTCAGATCTCAGTGCCGATGACTCCGGCAGTCAAACGGACAGACTACCCGAAGCTGGCCGCCACGGCATCCAGGGCGACCTGCGTTCGCTCTCCGCTTGCACGATCCCAGAGCTCCACCTGGCCCTCGGCGACGCCGCGGCCGACGATCACGATCTTCGGCACGCCGATCAGCTCGGCGTCGCCGAACTTCACACCGGGCGACACCTTCGGCCGGTCGTCGAAGAGCACGTCGAGCCCCGCCGCCTCCAGGTCGGCGACGACCTGCTCGGCCGCTTCGAAGATGCCGGGCTCGCGGCCGGTGGCGATGACGTGCACGTCGAAGGGCGCGACGGCGGGCGGCCAGATGAGGCCCTTGTCGTCGTTGTTCAGCTCGGCGAGGATCGCGAGGATGCGCGTCACCCCGATGCCGTACGACCCCATGGTGACCGTCACCAGCTTGCCGTTCTCGTCGAGCACCTTGAGCCCGAGCGCCTCGGCGTACTTGCGGCCGAGCTGGAAGACGTGACCGATCTCCATGCCGCGCGCCAGCTCCACCGGCCCCGAGCCGTCGGGCGCGGGGTCGCCGGCGAGCACCTCGGCCGCCTCCACCGTTCCGTCGGCCTGGAAGTCGCGGCCGGCGACCAGCCCGAACACGTGCTTGCCGTGCACGTTGGCGCCGGTGATCCAGCCGCTGCCGTCGGAGACCCGCGGGTCGACGAGGTAGCGGATGCCCGTGCTCGACTCCTCGCCGAGCACCGCACCATCGGGCGACCAGGGGCCGATGTACCCCTTGACCAAGCCGGGGTGCGCGGCGAAATCGGCCTCGGTGGCGGGCTCGACGCCAGCCGGTGCGAAGGCCACTTCGGCGCGCTTGAGGTCGACTTCGCGGTCTCCCGGCAGCCCCACGACGACGAGTTCACGCCGGCCATCGAGATGCGTGAGCGCGAGCACTACGTTCTTCAAGGTGTCGGCCGCCGTCCAGGCGCGTCCGTCGGGGCGCGGGTGGGCGGTGTTCGCCCGGTCGACGAGCGTCTGGATGGTGGGGGTCTCCGGGGTGTCGAGCACCTCCGCGGGCGTGAGCTTCTCGTAGCTGCGCGCGGGCGGCGCCAGGGTGGTGAACGCCTCGACGTTCGCCGCGTATCCGCCCGCCGACCGCACGAAGGTGTCCTCGCCCACCGGGGTCGGGTGCAGGAACTCCTCGCTCTTCGAGCCGCCCATGGCCCCCGCATCCGCCTTCACGATCACGTACTCGAGGGCCAACCCGTTGGAAAGATGCGCTCGTAGGCGTCGCGCTGCCCCTGGTAAGACGCCTCGAGACCGGGGTCGCTCGCGTCGAAAGGAGTACGCGTCTTTCATGGTGAACTCGCGGCCGCGCAGGAGCCCGGCGCGGGGGCGCGCCTCGTCGCGGTACTTGTCCTGGATCTGGTAGATCGTGAGCGGCAGGTCTTTGTAGCTCGAGTAGAGGTCTTTGACGAGCAGGGTGAAGACCTCCTCGTGCGTGGGCGCGAGCACCATGCCGGCCTCGCGGCGGTCGGCCAGGCGGAACATGGCGGGCCCGTACTCGTCGTACCGCCCGGTCGCCTCGTAGGGCTCCTTGGGCAGCAGCGCCGGGAAATGCACCTCGAAGGCTCCCGCCGCCGCCATCTCCTCGCGGATGATCGACTCGATCTTCGCCTTGACCCGGAGGCCGAGCGGCAACCAGGCGAAGATGCCCGGCGCCTGCCGGCGGATGTACCCCGCCCGCACCAGGAGGATGTGACTCGTCACCTCCGCGTCGGAGGGCACGTCGCGGAGGGTCCGGAGGAAGTAGTTCGTCAAGCGAGTAGGCACAGATCGAGTTTAGCCAGCCTGCCCCGGCTGTCCTCTCCACCCGGATCCCGGGAGTGGTCACCGGTCTCCACAGATGCGCGCTCGGTTCCCCGACGCAGTGCCCGCACTGCCTAGCGTCCTGGGCATGGACACTTTGATTCAACTGCGGTCGGCGTCGCCGTACCTGCAACGCTGCGACACCCCCATCGGCCGCATCGAGGTGGCGAGCGACGGGCTGGCCGTGACGGCGGTCGCCATCGAGCACCAGGGCGTGCTGCCCCACGACGGTCTCGCTTACGACTCGAACACGATCGCCGACGAGGGCGCTGCGCAATTGCTCGAGTACTTCGACGGGTATCGCCGAACCTTCACCGTGCCGATCGCCCAGCGCGGCACGCCCTTCCAGCGGTCGGTGTGGCACCAGCTCGCACGCCTGGGCTGGGGCGAGGTCACGACCTATGGTGCGATCGCTGCAGCCGTGGGCAAGGCGGGCTCGGGGCGCGCGGTCGGCAACGCCATCGCGTCGAATCCGACACCGCTGTTCGTGGGCTGCCACCGCGTGCTCTCCGCCTCGGGGCGCATCACGGGCTACAGCTGGGGCGAGGGGGTGCGCACGAAGGCCTGGCTGCTCGACCACGAGAGCATCGGGCATGCCTGAGCGCCGGCGCGTGCGGCGCACCGCGTTCACACCTCGAGCAGCAACTCACCGTTCGGCGCGATCGAGAGCTGGTGTGCGGATGCGCGGCCCCACGCCAGCAGTGCGTCGACGTCGGCGAAGTCCTCCCCGTGTTGTGCGAGCGCCCGCACGAGCTCGCCCTTGCCCTTCTTGTTGAAGTGATTGAGCGCGCGCTTCGTTCCATCGGCACCGGCGGTCACCACGCGCACGAAGTAGCTCTGCGCCACCGCTGCCGGCACCGGCCCGAGGTGCACGTAGGCCTCCGAGCGGAGGTCGAGCACCAGTTCGTCGCGGTGGGCCAGCAACTCCTTCGACACGGCGGCGGCCCAGGTCGCCGTCAGCGTCGGCGGTTCGAGTCGGGAGTCGTGGGACAGCCGGTAGGCGGGGATGGGATCGGCGGCGCCGAGCAGGCCGAAGAGCGCGGAGTGGATGCGCACGTGGCCGGCGAGGAAAGCCCGGGCGGCGGGGTCCAGTGCGGGGGCGTCGAGCGCTTCGTAAAGCACTCCGGTGTACCGGTCCATCGCGGCCATCGTCGGCGACTTCGCCAGCGTGCGATTGCGTTCGACCTCGAAGGCGAGCTTCGGTCCGA
>BADC01000056.1 GCA_000333435.1 Corynebacterium-like bacterium B27
AGGCGAGAATGGATCCCAGTGGAGGGCTCGTTGACATCGTCCGCTCGGACCTGAGTATGGAGGAGCAGGCCGAGATCGTCACTGGCGCGAGGGGGATCAACCACGTCGGTGCCCGCCCACATCTCGGCTCGGAGATCGTCGGGCCTGGCGTAGGACCGTGCCTAGATGCATGCCGTGACGTCGCACGACCGCATGACCGCTGTGCCAGACCAGCCGGCACCCGAGTAGCCGATGCCCTACGAAGCGGCGCCCGAGTAAAGCGCGCTCAATCGGATGTGGGAGACGTTGTGCATCCTCGCGGTCTCGAGGTTCGCGAAGGGGTCGGGGATCGCCGACATGATCTGGTCCACCTTGGAGCGGTACGCATAGATGATCCAGTGCCTCTTCCAGAAGATGCACGGAATGTTGGAGATCGAGCTGATGTCGGAGCACAGTATTCATCTTGAGGTGGCCGGGACTCACGCCGGGGCCCGCGGCCGTGCTGATGGCGCACTACGACGTGGTGCCCGCCACCGACGAGGGCTGGGCGCATCCGCCGTTCGCCGCCGAGGTCACGGGCACGGGCGACGAGCGGCTGCTGTGGGGGCGCGGGACGCTCGACAACAAGGGGTCGGGGGCCGCCCTACTGGAGGCCGCCGAACGGGCTGCAGCCTCGGGGTACCGGCCACAGCATGATCTCTACCTGTTCTTCGGCCACGACGAGGAGACGACCGGCAGCGGCGCCGTGGCAGCCGTCGCGCTGCTGCAGCAGCGCGGGGTGCAGGTCGGCTTCGTGCTCGACGAGGGCGGCGCCGTGGTCGAGAAGCTCTTCCCCACGGTCGCCCGGCCCATCGCCGTCGTCGGGGTGAGCGAGAAGGGTACGACGAGCTTCACCCTCACCGTCGAGCAGCAGGGCGGTCACGCCTCCACCCCGCCCAGGCTCACGGCGACCGCGCGTCTGGCACGGGCGATCGTGCGCGTCACCGAGCATCCGTTCCGGGCCCGGTTGAACGCGGTGACGGAGCGCATGATCCGCACCGTGGGCGCGCATGGCCGTGGCCCCGTGAAGTTCGTCTTCACCCGGGCGGGACTGTTCAGGCCCCTGCTCGTGGCGATCTTCGCGCGGATGAGCGACGAGACGGCCGCGATCGTGCGCACCACCGTCGCGGTGACGCAGCTCGACGCGGGGCTCGCGGCGAACGCCCTGGCCGAGCGTGCGCAGGCGGTGCTGAACGTGCGGATCGCCATCGGCTCGACGGTCGACGAGACCCGCCGTCACCTCGAGCGCGCCGTCGCCGATCCCCTGGTGCGCGTCGACGTGCTGAGCGCGAACGATCCCGCGCCGGTGTCGCGCATGGACGGCGACACCTGGTCGCTCCTCGCCGAGACCGTCGCCGCGGTCTACCCGACCGCCATCGTCACCCCGTACGTGCAGACCGGCGCCACCGACTCGCGCCAGTTCGCCCGGGTCAGCAGCACCGTCTACCGCTTCAGCCCGTTCGAGATGTCGGCGGCCGAGCGTGCCACCCTGCACGCCAAGAACGAGCGGATGCACGTCGACACCTTCTTCGCGGGCATCCGCTTCTTCACCGCCCTGCTCCCCCGCCTCTGACGCGCCCTTACGAGCACACGGTCAGGTTTCAACCCCTGGCCCCACCGTCAAGGGGCCACCGAGGAGGGTGACCCGTTCGATGACGACAGGCTCTTGCAGAAAGCTCATCACCCCCGCGGGCACGCAATCCCCGTGTGTCAGCAGGAGTGGGGCGTCGAACTGACCTGCCATCGCCCCGCCGACGAGTGCATCGGGAAACGTGCTCCCGCTGCTGATGAAGGCGCGGCGGAAAGGATTGCTACTCGAGAATGCGTCGCGGGCGACCGCCGTCGACACGTCGTAGCGGTCGGCGCCGCCGAGCCTCTGTACCGTCGCCACGGCGCGCATCTGCCCCTCGAGGGCAGAACTGACCGACGCGGGGCCGCCGACGATCCTGATCGACCTCCCCGTTCCGGAGAACTGCTTGACTATGTCCAACTCGGCGCTCGTCAGCGTCGGCGCCGACCCATCAATCAGGAGCACACCCGTGCGAAGGTGTGCCGCAGCGGCCGTGCTGAAAAGCGCATCCGGGAAATTCCGTCCGTCTGCGACGAACAGCGTCGTCGGATTCGGTGGCGCGAGATCGCTGTTGAGGAGCGCCCGAGAGACTGCGAACCGGTCGGGTCCGTCGATTCGGCGCACAACAGCACCCGGGTTCAGGAGGGCACGAATCGAACTCGCGACGTCATCGGAAACGGATGCCGGCCCTCCGACTATCACGACCTCTGCGAGCTTGGACCGGAGTCGGACGAGCTCGTCACGGGTCGGGCCCGGCAGGTCGGCCTGGCGGGTCAGCAGGAGTGGTGCGAACGCTGGCCGGGTCAGAGCGCCCGCGCTCAGCGCGTCGGGGAACTTCTCCCCGCTGACGATGACCGCGACCGTGACGACGCTGCTGCCCTCGGTGAGACTCCGCGAGATGTTGGCAGCAACCGCGTAACGATCCGCGCCGCCGATGCGATCGACGACCGGCATCGCGTCGAAAGCGGCAGCCGGTCCTGAACTGTCACCCTCTGCTGCAGAGGCGGGGCTCATACCCATCAGCAGACTGCCGGCCGCCAGGGTCCAGACCACCGCCGCCACCACGATTGACGAAGACGACCGACGTCGACCCATCGCACACCTCGCTCACCGTCGGCATCGGGGACCGACACCCCAAGAGTGCGTGTTGCGGGCCCAGTGGCGTTATGAGTAGTTGGTGCTCAGTTCCCCTGCGAGGAGTTCTCGGCTGACTGAGCCGCGTTCATCGCGCCGAGTTCGGGCAGCCGGATGGGGCGGCTCGACGGCGGGAGGTCGTGCACCCGCTCGAGGGCCGGCACAAGTTCCGAGAGCCAGGCCTCGTAGCCCGCGTCGTTCAGGTGCAGCCGGTCGGTGGTGTAGGCGGGGTTGAGCTCGCCGTCGGCCTCGGCCATCACCGGCCACAGGTCGAGGTAGTGCGCTTTCACCGTCGCGGCGAACTGCCAGACGTGGCGGTTGATCTCCTTGACGAACTCGGCGTACTCCCGCCCGCGGGGCAGCACCGACTGCACCAGGATGCGCGCATCCGGCAGCGCCTGACGCAGCTCCACCAGGATGGTCTCGATGTTGCGCACGACCTGCTCGACCGCACGCCGGTTCGCGACGTCGTTCGTGCCGATGAGCAGAACCACCGTGTCCGGGTCCTCAGCAGCGACTTCGTCGAGGCGATCGATCAGCCCCTCCGTGGTGTCTGCGGCCACGCCGAGGTTGACCGCCTCGACATCGGGGAACCACTCCTGCCAACGACCGCCCTCGGTCAGACTGTCGCCGACGAATACCGTCTTCGCTTTTCCGGTCACGTTCCGTACCTCCTGCTGAAGAGCATCCAGTTTAGCCGTTCGCCTTCGGCTCTCCCTGCGTGGCCAGCGCCGTGGCCGTGATGCGGTTGGCCATCCCGTTGAAGATCACCCCATGGAAAGGCAGGATGGCGAACCAGTACAACCGGCCGCCGAGCCCGCGCGGAAAGAAGATGGCCCGCTGATCGTAGACCGAACCGCCGTCGTCGGTGGGGCGGGCTCGCATCTCGAGCCAGGCCTGCCCGGGCACCCGCATCTCGGCCCGCAGCCGCAGGAACGAACCGCGGTCGATCCGCTCCACCCGCCAGAAGTCGAGGGCATCGCCGATGTGCAGGGAGGTCGCGCTGCGGCGCCCGCGCCGGAGGCCCACTCCGCCGACCAGCTTGTCGAGCCAGCCGCGCACCGCCCAGGCGAGCGGGAACGAGTACCAGCCGTTCTGACCACCGATGCCCTCGATCACCCGCCAGAGATCCTCCACCCGGGCGGCGGTGCGGCGCTCCTTCACGTCGAGGTAGACGGTGTGGCCGGCCCAGTCGGGGTCGCTCGGCAGCGGGTCGCTCGCGGCTCCCTCGACGAATCCGTCCTGCCAGCTGGTCTCGACCTCGCCTTCTTTCATCTTCTCGAGCGCGAGTCGCACCGCGCGCCGGTAGGGCGTCAGTCCGCCCTCCGGATCGGGGATGTACTGACGGATGTCGTGCTCGTGCGTCACGCAGTCGAACTGCAGCGAGGCGATGATCGGCATGGCCAGCGCCCGCGGGATGGGGGTGACGAGGTTGACCCACTGCGACGCGAGCCACGGCGTCAGCACCGGCAGGGCGGCGATGGGGCGCTGCTTGAGGCCCGCCTCGAGCGCGTAGCCGTTCATCATCTGGCCGTACCGGAGCACATCCGGCCCGCCGATGTCGAAGGTGCGGTTCACGTCGGCCGGCAGGTCGGCGGAGTGCACGAGGTAGTACAGCACGTCGCGCACGGCGATCGGCTGGATGTGGTTGCGCACCCACTTGGGCGCCGGCATGTAGGGCAGCACTTCGGTGAGGTGCCGGATCATCTCGAACGAGGTGGATCCGGAGCCGATCACCACCCCGGCCTGGAGCGCCGCGGTCGGCACGCCGGATTCGAGCAGGATGCGCCCCACCTGCACGCGCGACCGGAGGTGCGGCGACAACTGACCGTGCCGCGGGTGCAGCCCGCCGAGGTAGACGACGCGCTTCACCCCTGCCGCGGCCACGGCGGCGGCGACGTTCTCGGCCGATTCGCGTTCGGTCTCCTCGAAGTCCTTGCGCCCGCCCATCGAGTGCACGAGGTAGTAGAACACGTCGACATCCGCGCACGCGACGGCGAGCGACTCGGCGTCGCCGAGGTCGCCGTGCACCACCTCCACCCGGTCGGCCCAGGGCACGTCGCGCAGCTTGTCCGGGTTCCGCACGAGCACCCGTACGGTGAACCCGGCGTCGAGCAGCCGCGGCACCAGCCGTCCGCCGATGTATCCGGTCGCCCCGGTGACCAGGGCTCTGCGTTGGTTCTCCACCCCTTGAACGCTAGCCCTCCTCGCCCCCCGCCGCCCGCCCTCCTGGCGACCCGTCAGTTTTGGCCCTGAAAACCCCTGGGAAGGGCCATGACTGACGGGTCGCGAAGAGTTCGATGGGGAAGGGTCAGATGAGCGACTTCGTGTGCCAGACCGTCTTCGTCTCGGTGAACGCCAGCACGCGGGCGAGCGCGGGCGCCGCCGCATCAGGGCCCGACTCGGGCGGGTAGACGCGCTTCAGCGTCTCGGCGGCCGCGATCTCGAGGTCGATCCAGTCGAGCGCTGAGGCGCCCACGAGGTCGAGGGCGTTCACGTCGGCGTGCGAGGCGAGCCACGGCGCGATCTCGGCGGGTGAGCCGGTGAGGATGTTCACCGCACCCTTCGGCACGTCGCTGGTCGCGAGCACCTCGGCCAGCGTGATCGCCGAGAGCGGGTAGGCCTCGCTGGCGACCACGACGACGGCGTTGCCCGGCACGAGCGCCGGCGCGATGGCGCTGACCAGACCGAGGAGCGACGAGTCCTGCGGGGCGATGACGGCCACCACCCCGGTCGGCTCGGGCACGGTGAGGTTGAAGTACGGCCCGGCCACCGGGTTCGCGTTGCCCGCCACCTGGCTGTACTTGTCCGTCCATCCGGCGTACCAGACCCAGCGGTCGATCGCCTCGTCGACCTGCGCCCGGGCGGCGGCGGCGGAGACGCCCTCCTGCCGCACGATCTCGTCCTCGAACTGGGCGCGGCGGCCCTCGAGCACCTCGGCCAC
Organism: Corynebacterium-like bacterium B27; assembly: GCA_000333435.1. GTDB lineage: Bacteria > Actinomycetota > Actinomycetes > Actinomycetales > Microbacteriaceae > Herbiconiux. The sequence continues at coordinate 5,667 of BADC01000056.1, forward strand.
ACGGTACAGCACCTGTCCGCGGTTGTAGGCGGTGGCCCCCGACCAGCCCGAGACGGCCGCGCGGGCCGCGACGACCGCGTCACGCGCATCCTTCCGCGACGCCTTCGCCGCGTTGGCGAGGAACGCGCCCTTCGGCGTCGTCACCTCGTAGGTGCGCCCGGACTCGCTGCGCGGGAACGCGCCACCGATGAAGAGCTTGTAGGTCTTGGGTACGGCGATGTGCGTCATTTCGCGCCTTTCAGGTAAGCGGCGAGCCCGTGGCGTCCGCCCTCGCGGCCGTAGCCCGACTCCTTGTAGCCGCCGAACGGCGAGGCCGGGTCGAAGCGGTTGAAGGTGTTGGCCCAGATGACGCCGGCGCGCAACTTGTCGGCGACGGCCAGGATGCGCGACCCCTTGTCGCTCCAGATGCCCGCCGACAGGCCGTACGGCGTGTTGTTGGCCTTGGCGATGGCCTCGGCGGGAGTGCGGAAGGTGAGCACCGAGAGCACCGGGCCGAAGATCTCCTCCCGGGCGATGCGCGACGAGGTCGAGACGTTGTCGAAGATGGTGGGCGCGAACCAGAACCCGTTCTCGGGGATGGCGCATTCAGCCGTCCACCGCTCGGCGCCCTCGGCCTCGCCGACGTCGGAGAGGGTGCGGATGCGCTCCAGCTGCTCGGCACTGTTGATCGCCCCGATGTCGGTGTTCTTGTCGAGCGGGTCGCCGAGCCGGAGGGTCGACAGCCGCGCCTTCAACCGCTCGACGACGTCCTCGTGGATCGACTCCTGCACGAGCAACCGCGACCCGGCGCAGCAGACGTGACCCTGATTGAAGAAGATGCCGTTGACGATGCCTTCGACTGCCTGGTCGATCGGCGCGTCGTCGAACACGATGTTCGCCGCCTTGCCGCCGAGTTCGAGCGTGAGCTTTTTGCCCGAACCGGCGGTGGAGCGGGCGATCTGCCGGCCGACCTCGGTCGAACCGGTGAACGCGACCTTGTCGACATCCGGGTGGTTGACGAGCGCCCGGCCGGTCTCCCCCGCACCGGTGACGATGTTCACGACACCCGGCGGCAGGTCGGCCTGCTGCACGATCTCGGCGAAGAGCAGCGCGGTGAGCGGCGTCGTCTCGGCGGGCTTCAGCACGACGGTGTTGCCGGCGGCCAGGGCGGGCGCGATCTTCCACGCCAGCATGAGCAGCGGGAAGTTCCAGGGGATGACCTGTGCCGCCACCCCCAGGGCACGCGGGTTGCCGCCGAGTCCGGCGTAGTCGAGCTTGTCGGCCCAGCCGGCGTAGTAGAAGAACCACGCGGCCACGAGAGGCACGTCGACGTCGCGGCTCTCCTTGATCGGCTTGCCGTTGTCGAGCGACTCGGCGACGGCGAGCTCACGGGCGCGCTCCTGCACCAGCCGCGCGATGCGGAAGAGGTACTTGCCGCGGTCTCGGCCCGAGAGCTTCGACCAGGTCTTGTCGTAGGCGCGCCGGGCGGCCGCGACGGCGCGGTCGACGTCGGCCTCGCTCGCGTTCGCGATGCGGGCGATCTCCTTCTCGGTGGCGGGCGAGATCGTGCTGAACGACTCGCCCTCCGCGGGAACGAACTCGTTGCCGATGAACAGCCCGTATTCGGGCTTGAGGTCGAGGATGGCCGTCGACTCCGGGGCCGGGGCGTATTCGAGGAATGACATCAGGACTCCTAGTCGATGGTCACGTAGTCGGCGCCGGAGTAGTGACCCGACGTGATCTTCTGACGCTGCAGCAGCACGTCGTTCAGGAGGCTCGACGCCCCGAAGCGGAACAGGTGCGGCTGCAGCCACTCCTCGCCCACCGTCTCGGCGACCGTCACGAGGTACTTGATCGCATCCTTCGACGACCGGATGCCGCCGGCCGGCTTCACGCCGATGCGCTCGCCGGTGAGGCGGTGCCAGTCGCGCACGACCTCGAGCATCGAGAGCGTGACCGGCAGGGTGGCCGCGGGTGCCACCTTGCCGGTGGAGGTCTTGATGAAGTCGCCGCCGGCGAGGATCGCGAGCCAGGATGCCCGGCGCACGTTGTCGTAGGTGGTGAGTTCACCGGTCTCGAGGATCACCTTGAGGTGCGCGAACGACCCGTCCGCGCGCCGGCAGGCCTCCTTCACCGCCACGATCTCGTCGAAGACGGCACCGTAGCGACCGGACAGGAACGCCCCCCGGTCGATCACCATGTCGATCTCGTCGGCCCCGGCGGCCACGGCATCCGCGGTGTCGGCGAGCTTCACCGCAAGCGACGCCCGGCCGCTGGGGAACGCCGTCGCGACGGCGGCGACGGCGATGCCCTCGGCGCCGCCCGCCGCGTGCGCCGCGCCCAGGGCGTCGACGGCGTAGGGCACCATGTCGCCGTACACGCACACCGCTGCCACCCGCGGAGCACTCAGGTCGGACGGATCCGGCAGCAGCGCCTTGGCCACCAGCGACCGCACCTTGCCGGGCGTGTCCGCGCCTTCGAGGGTGGTGAGGTCGATCAGCTCGATGATCTTGTCGAGCGCCCAGGCCTTCGACGTGGTCTTGATCGACCGCGTGCCGAGGCCGGCCGCGCGTTGCTCGAGGCCCACGGCGTCGATGCCGGGGATGCCCTCGAGGTACCGCTTCAGGGTGGATTCGGTGAGGTCGTCGCCCAGCACCTGAATGGCGCGCTGCGCGGGACTGACCGCTCGTTCTATCGTCACGACGTCTCCGTACTTCTCTCGTCGTTGTCGCGCCGCACGGTCCGTGCCGGGCGCATCGGTCAATTCTGCCACTCGTCCTCGAGCATGCGGGGCTTCGAGACCACAATGCCGCAGATCGCCAAGGTGAGAGCCGTGGCGAGCAGGACGAGCAGAGGAATCGTCCAACCACCGGATGCCTGGTGCAGCACCCCCACCACGAGCGGGCCGAGTGCGCTCAGGCCGTACCCGAGACTCTGCACGAAGGAGCTGAGGGCCACTGCGCCGAGATGGGTGCGCGTGCGGAGGTTGATCAGCACGAGGCACAGCGGGAACAGCATCGGCCCGAGGCCGATGGCGCCGACCCAGAGCCACGGCGCGGCGGCCGGCGCGAGCAGCAGACCGCCGTAGCCGATGAGGTAGAACGCGACGGCCAGCGCCACGAGGGGGTAGACCGTGCGCATCCGCGTTGCCAGAACGGGCACGAGCAGCGCGGCCGGCAGGCCCATCAGGGCGAACAGCGACAGGAGCGCGCCGGATTGCGCCTGCGTGACTCCCGAGACGTCGACCAAGACCTCGGGGAGCCAGGCGAACAGGGCGTAGGAGTTGAGGCCGGTGACCGCGAAGACGAGCATCAGCGACCAGGCGATGGGCGAGCGCCAGAGCCGGCCGAAGCTCGCCGGCCGGGGCGCGGCCACCTCCGCGTCCTCGTCCTCGTCCTGCGCAGCCACCTCCTGGTGCGCCCGTTCCGGCGCCGGCGCGGTCGCGTCCCGCCGCGCGCGCAGCTCGCCGAGGTGCAGGAGCACGAGTGGCAGCAACGCGAGCACCGCGAGCACCGCCCACATGCCCACCGCGATGCGCCAGCCCGCGCTGTCGCTCACCTGCACGGCCACGAGTGCGGGAACGGATGCCCCGATCGCCATCACCGTGGCGTAGAGCGACGTGATGAGGCCGATCCGGTCCGGGAAGTAGCGCTTCACGAGCGGCGGCAGCAGCACGTTCGCGACGCCCATCCCGGCGAAGGTGAGAGTGCTCGCCAGGGCGAGCATCAGGTAGTCGGCGGCCGCGCCGCGGGCGAGCTCACCGATCAGGATCGCAGCGAGGGCACCGATCATCACCGGCTCGAGCCCGAACCGTCGATGCAGCGCCGGCGCGAACAGGCCCACCACGGCGAAGCAGATCGGCGGCAGCATGCCGAGCAGACCGATGCCGACGCTGCCGAGGGCGATGTCGCCGCCGATCTCGTCGAAGATCGGTGAGAGCGCCGCCACCGCCGTGCGGAGGTTCAGCGCGACGAGCACGATGGCGACGAGCGCGAGCACGCGGCCACGCCAGAGCGGGCGCACGGCGGTGGCGCCCGCCGCCTCAGGAGGCGTCATTCAGCAGGGCACGCACGCCCTCGACATCCTGGTTCATCTGCGCGATCAGCGGCTCGATGCCGGTGAAGCGCACCTGGCCGCGGATGCGCGCGACGAAGGAGACGTCGACCACGTGGTCGTAGAGGTCGAGCTCCCGATCGAGTACATACGCCTCGACCTGCTTGGGCGGCACGCCCGCGAAGGTCGGGTTGCTGCCCACCGAGATGGCGGCCGGGTACCGCTGCCCGCCGTGGCTCAGGTCGGTGAGCCACCCCGCGTACACGCCGTCGGCCGGGATGAGCCCCTGCGACTCCGGGGAGAGGTTCGCCGTGGGGAAGCCGAGCTCGCGCCCGCGGGCCGCCCCGTGCACCACCATGCCGCGCACCGACGGGGTGCGGCCGAGCAGTTCGCCGGCCCGCTCGACCTCGCCGGCGGCCAGGAGCTCGCGGATCCAGGTCGACGAGACCTTCCGTGCCTCGCCGGGTTTCACCTCGGGGATGAGGTCGACGTCGAAGCCGAACTCGGTGCCGAGGGTGCGCAGGGTGTCGATGTTCCCCTCGCCGCGGGCACCGAACCGGAAGTCGGAGCCGACCATCACCACCCGGGTGCCGCAGATCTCGTGCAGCACCCGCGACACGAACTCGCGCGGTGGCATCGCCGCCAGCGCTGCGTCGAAGTTCAGCACCAGGGCCACGTCGACGCCGGTCGACTCGAGCAGTTCGAGCTTCTGCTCGATGCCGAGGAGCGCGTCGGGGCGCGCGAGCGGGTCGAGCTGGGCGAGCGGATGCCGGTCGAAGGTGATGGCGATCGAGGTCAGCTGACGCGCGGTGGCCACGCTGATCAACTCGGCGATCACCGCGCGATGCCCGGCGTGCACCCCGTCGAACTTGCCGATCGTGACAGCGGAGGGCCCGAGACCTGCGGGAGCTCCGTCGAGGCCGTGATAGATCTTCATCGCGTCCGCCGCAGCCACAGCATGCCGAGCACCGGCAGCACGAGCGGAATGAAGAGGTAGCCCATGCCGTACCACGACCACACCGACGCCTTGGCGAACAACTCGGGCAGGAACAGGCTCAGGGTGCCGACGGTGAGCACGCCGACGAGCTCGAAGGTGATGGTGACCCAGGCGACGCGGTACCAGACCGGCCCGGGCGCGATGAGCGCGATGGTGGCCACGATGTAGACCACGGCGGCGACGGCCGAGAGCGTGTAGGCGAACGGGGCCTGGTCGAACTTGGCGATGATCTCGTACACCGAGCGGCCGGTCGCGGCGAGGGCGAGGATGCCGTAGACGATGATGAGCACCCGCCCGATTCCACGGGCACGGGTTCGGGGGCGTTCAGCGAGTGTCTCTTGAGCCATGGCAGTACGAGTTTATGGCACCGCGCATCCGCCCCCGGCCGCTCGTCCGGCCGTCACGCCCCCTGCACGAACCAGATGGCGTTCATGCGGTACACCATCACCGCGACGGCGAGGCAGACTGCGCCGAGGATCACCGTGCTCCAGCGACTGCGCTCGATCAGCGCCCAGAAGCCGCCCGCCACCGGCAGCAGCACCGCAGAGACGAGGTAGATGTAGAACTCCAGCAGGCTGCCGCTCGGTTCGTTGCCGAACAGGGGCGAGACGATGGCGATGATCAGCTGCACGATGAGCAGCAGCTCCACGAGCGCCGCAGCGCCCATGGTGAGGTCGTTGGGTTTGCGGCCGGCGAGCCCCACGATGACGCAGAGCAGCCCGCCGGCGACGGCCACGGCCACCTGCACGATGGTGAACCACTCGATCATGCGTTCTCTCCTGCGTACTCGTCGGGCGGGAAGTTGACGATGCTCTTGCCCTGGCCCGCGACGATCTCGACGAGGCCCAGCAGTCGGCCCTCGGGCGTGATGGCCGCGAGCGGGCCGTGGCCCTGTGCATCCGGAAGCGGGATGCGCTTGCCGTGCCCGAGCGCCGTGGCCTCCGCACCCGTCACCTCGAGCACCGGGAAGAGCTGCCGTGCGATGTCGGCGGGGTCGATCAACGGCAGCGTCGATCCCTCGTCGGTAAAGGCGCGCAGCTCGTCGAGGGTGTGGGCCGCGGTCACCGGGAACGGTCCGATGCGGGTGCGCCGAAGGCTCGTGAGATGACCGCCCACGCCGAGCGCCGCTCCGACGTCGCGGGCGATGGCGCGGATGTACGTGCCCGACGAGCAGACCACCCGCACGTCGACGTCGACGACCGGATGCCCGTCCGCGGTCTGCTCGCGGCGCGCATCCCCGAGCAACTCGATCTCGGCGATCTCGACCGGTCGCCCGGCGAGCACGACGTCCTCCCCCGCGCGCACCCGGGCGTACGCCCGCTGACCGTCGACCTTGATGGCGCTGACCGAGCTCGGCACCTGCACGATGCTGCCGACCTGCGTCGCGAACGCCCGGCGGAGTGCCGCGTCGTCGAGACCGGCCACCAGGGCCGCATCGGAGACGCCCAGGGGCTCGCCCTCGGAGTCGTCGGTGGTGGTGGCGGCCCCCAGGCGCACCGTGGCCAGGTACTCCTTGTCGAGCCCGACCACGTAGGTGAGCAGCCGTGTCGAGCTGTTGACACCGAGCACGAGCAGGCCCGTGGCGAGCGGATCGAGCGTTCCCGCGTGCCCCACCTTGCGGGTGCCGGCGAGGCGCCGGGTGCGGGCGACGACGTCGTGGCTCGTCAGCCCGCCGCTCTTGTCGACGAGCAGGATGCCGCTCCGAGCCGACTCGGGTCGACGCGCGGCGGGGACGAGAGGCTGATGCGGCACGCCTGACACGCTAACAGGTGCAGCGCGACCGGCCGGCCGCGCGCCGGGCGCTCAGCAGGAGTCGGCGAAGCTGCGACGCGGATGCGCGCTGTCGGCCACGTCGATGATCGCTGCGGCCCCGAAACGCGGGCCGGCTTCGGCCTGGTAGAGCTCGTCGGCACCGATCACGACCGGGTCGAGGCCGAACTGCCGCCCTTCGAGGTAGGCCGTGAAGTTGAACTGGCCGCGGAGCCCTGGCCGTTGGAGGAACGGACCGTCCAGGATGAGGGTGGCGTCGGCCGGGCCGGTGAGCCACTTCGATTCGCGTTCGACGTCACGCGCGGCGTCGAACGCTGCCGTCTGGAACCCGGTGCTGCCGGCCAGGCGGAAGGGCTCGATCAGCACGCGTTGCAACGTGGCGAGGTCGTAGCGATCGAAGTAGTAGCCCTCGGGTGAGTTCGCTCCGCGCAGTTCCCGTGCGGCACGCGGGCGCTGGAAGTCGTCGAGCGACGCGCGGAAGACGGGGTGGTCGGCGCGGCGATAGGCCTCGGCCAGTTCGTCGGCGAACGCCCGCGTGCCTTCAACGCCGTCGATCGCCACGAGCACACGGCCGAGCCGGTAGTTGTGCCGGATCTCGCCCATCAGGGCATCGGCGAAGTCGCTCGCCGGCGTCGCACTCTGCACCATGTCCCGATTCTACGTCGCCCAGGTTCTGTGGCGGCCAGGGCGCCGCCGAGCGGCGGCGTAGGGTGGTCTGGTGCCCCCGACCCGAGTGAATCGCGAGCAGTTCGCGGCTCTCGTGACCGGCTGGTTCGCTCGGCACGCCCGCGACCTGCCGTGGCGTCGTCCGGGCTTCCCACCGTGGGGCACGCTGGTCAGCGAGTTCATGCTGCAGCAGACACCGGTCGTGCGGGTCGTCCCACGCCTGGACGAGTGGCTCACCCGGTGGCCGGCTCCGGCCGATCTCGCCGCCGCCGCGCCCGGTGACGCCGTGCGCGCCTGGGAATCGCTCGGCTATCCCCGCCGCGCCCTCAACCTGCATGCCTGCGCCGTCGCCATCACGGAGCGTTTCGACGGCGCGGTGCCGAGCGATGTGGATGCCCTGCTCACGCTCCCGGGCGTCGGCGACTACACCGCCCGGGCGGTCGCCGTGTTCGCCTTCGGGGTGCGCGCGCCGGTGGTCGACACGAATGTGCGTCGCGTGATCGCGCGGGCCGTCGACGGGCATCCGGATGCCTCCACGCCGAACGCGAAACGCGACCTCCCGGCCATGACGGCCCTGCTCCCCGCGGACGACGACGCGGCGGCCCGCTTCAACGCGGGCATGATGGAGCTCGGCGCGCTCATCTGCACGGCCCGCTCCCCGAAATGCGATCTCTGCCCGCTCGCCGACGTCTGCGCCTGGCGGTCAGCCGGCTACCCGGAGATCGAGATCGTGCGAAAACCCCGGCAGAAGAAGTACGAAGGCTCCGACCGTCAGGCGCGCGGCGCCCTCCTGAAGCGCCTGCGCACGGATGCGCATCCGGTGCCCCGCGCGGAGCTCGCAGCGCTCGTCGCCGACCCCGCCCAGTTCGACCGGGCACTGACGGGCCTGATCCAGGACGGCCTGGTCGTGACGACGGCACACGACCTCTTCGCCCTCCCCTGACCGAGGCAGCAGCGTTGCTCGCCGCTCAGTCCTCGTCGGTCAGTCCTCGTCGTCCTCCGGAACGACCCGGGGCTTGACGTAGGGATCTTCATCCCCCGCGTACTGGGCGGTCTTCGCCAGCCCCTCCACCTCGGCGTCACGCGCGCGAGCCTCGGCGAGCAGACCTTCGAGCACCTGAGCGTTCTCGGGCAGCGCGTCGGCGATGAACTCGAGCGACGGCGTGAGCCGAGCGGTGATGTTCTTCCCCACCTCGCTCCGCAGCATGCCCGTGGCCGACTTCAGGGCGGCAGCCGAATCGGCGCGCTCCTGCTCGTCCCCGTAAACGGTGTAGAAGATCGACGCGTGCTGAAGATCCCCCGTGACCCGAACATCCGTGATCGTCACGAACCCCAGCCGCGGGTCCCGAATCCCCCGCTCCAGCCGTCGAGCCACGATCTCTTTGATCCGATCCGCCATCTTGGCGGCCCGCTGTGGATCAGCCATGCTGTCCCTCTTCTCTCTCACCCGCTACCGGGCCCCGACCTTCGGGCTAGACCCGAGGCTTCTCTTTCATCTCGATCGTCTCGATCTCGTCCCCGACCTGGATGTCGTTGAACTTGCCGAGACCGATACCCGCTTCGAAGTCCGTGCGAACCTCGGTGACGTCGTCCTTGAACCGTCGCAGCGATTCGATCGCGAGGTTGTCCCCCACGACGACGCCCTCGCGGATGACGCGGGCTTTGGCGTTGCGCGTGATCGTTCCCGACCGCACGATGACACCGGCGATGTTGCCGAACTTCGACGAGCGGAAGATCTCGCGGATCTCCGCCACGCCCGACTGCACCTCTTCGAACTCGGGCTTGAGCATGCCCTTGAGCGAGGACTCGATGTCGTCGAGCGCGTTGTAGATGACCGAGTAGAACCGGATGTCCACACCCTCGCGAGCCGCGCGCTCGCGCGCCTTCGTGTCGGGGCGCACGTTGAACCCGATGATGATCGCGTTGTCGACGGTGGCCAGGTTGACGTCGGATTCGGTGACCGCACCCACACCGC
>BADC01000055.1 GCA_000333435.1 Corynebacterium-like bacterium B27
GGGCACGCGCCCGGTGAGGAAGAGGTGCTGGCCTCGCTGCACCGAGCCGACGACGTTGAGTGCGAGATGCCGGAACGTGCTCACCGTGTACCAGTTCGTGTCGGCATCCACCCAGCGGCTCTGCTGGCGGTCGTAGCGCCGTTGGCTCGACGCCAAACGGAAGCTCGTGATGTCGAGCCCAGAGTTGGTGGTGATGTGTCGCGGCTCGGTGGCGACGATACCGGTGAGGGTCAAGTGGTCGGGCATGTTCTGCTCCTTGCGTTGAATCGAGGTCAGGATTCGTTCTGACTCACCGATTCTCGGCACGAGCCGAGCGGCAGAACGGCCGGGCGCCCGATCTGTGGACAAGTACCCGGCCGTTCGAAACCGTGGAGGAGAGGTCAGGCCGCCTTGATGTAGCTCGCGTAGGCCTTGCGCACCTTGGTGACCTTCGGCGCGGCGACGGCCATGCAGTAGCCCTGGCCGGGGTTCTTCGCGAAGAAGTCCTGGTGGTACTCCTCGGCACGGTAGAACTCGCCGAGGGGCTCGAGGGTGGTGACGATCCCGCCGTCCCAGAGCTCGCCGGCGCGCACGAGCGCCGCCTCGAACCGGGCCTTCTGCTCCTCGCCCTGGTAGAACATGGCCGAGCGGTACTGGGTACCCACGTCGTTGCCCTGCCGGTTGAGCTGCCGCGGGTCGTGCAGGGTGAAGAAGACGTCCAGGATGATGTCGGCCGGGATGACCGCAGGGTCGAAGCTCACCTCGACGGCTTCGGCGTGGCCCGTGGTGCCGGTGCAGACCAGCTCGTAGCTGGGATTCGGAACGCTGCCGCCGGTGTAGCCCGAGACGACGTCGTGCACACCGTCCAGGGTGCGGTAGACGGCGTCGAGGCACCAGAAGCAGCCTCCTGCGAGAACGAAGGTTTCCATGCCCCGATTCTACGGTCGGCCCGATGTCGGTGGCTCGGTCTACCGTCGGAGCATGAGCACCTCGACCCCTCTCGTGAACCGCCCGGAGCTCCGTCGCGTACGCGACGGGTACTGGCGGGTGACCGCCGCCTCCGGCATCGTCCTCGGCTACGTCGAGGAGGTGGAGAACGAGGGGCGGCTGCGCTACCGGGCGACTCGACTTCATCCGCCGTTGCGGCTGCTTCCCATCGGCGAGTTCGGTGGTCGGGAGGAAGCTGCCGAATGTCTGCGCTGACTGGAACGGTGCTGACGTCAAATCCTCCGACGGTCGGGGCTCTGATCGTGGGAGTTCGCACGACACCGGCTCGTCGGCACCGGCATCCGAATGGCGCGAGGTAGTGTGCCGCACATGGAATGGTGGAATGCATTCGTCCGGTGGCTGACCTCGCCCGCGGGAGGGTTCGTCGTGTCCGACGTGGTCCTGCCGGCGCTCGCGATCATCGTGGCCGGTCTCCTGGCCGCGTGGATCGCCCGCGGCGCCGTCAAGCAGCTGCTCGCCAAGCACGATCGCGAGCTCAAGATGAGCGTCTTCCACGCCCTCTTGACCGCGGTAGTTTGTGCCACCAGTTACTCAGCTTTCTGTGCCGCCCATGCGCCATCGCGGCGGGCGTTGATCAGGAAGGGGACGAGGTTACTCGTCGTCCTTCTTCGAGGTCTCCGAGCGGGCGGAGTCAGCGGCGGCCGGGGCATCCGCCGTGCTCTCGTCGATCCGCTCGCCGTACGCGGGCGCGCTGTCGTCGTCGTGGTCGATCGACTCGTCGCTCGGTGCGAGCGGCGACGGGGTGACGACGCGCGTCACGGTCTGGCGGTGCACCTTCAGCACGGTGCCGGGGGTGGTCTCGAGCAGCACCTGGTTCTCTTCGTCGTCCATCTCGAGGATGGTGCCGTACACACCGAAGTTCGTCATGACCTCGGCGCCCACCACGACCTTGCTCTGCAGTTCCTCAGCCTGCGCCTTGCGCTTGCGGCTGTTGCGGAACATGAAGAACACCAGCACGGCCAGAACGACCAGCATGATGATTGTTAACGGATCGATGGCCATGAAAAAGGCGCCTTCCAAAATGGTGGGAGTGATTGCAGGACCTCATCTTAGAGACGACTCCTGAAGACCAGCTTGAATTATAGGTCATCGCCGAACAGCGCATCCGTATTCCTGCGGATCCCGAAGTGCACCCAGCCCGCTTTGGTCGCGATGCGGCCGCGCGGGGTGCGGGAGAGCAGGCCGATGCGCACGAGGAACGGCTCGACCACCGCCTCGATCGTCTCTGCTTCCTCGCCCACCGACACCGCGAGGGTGTTGAGCCCCACCGGGCCGCCGTCGAAGCGCTCGAGGATCGTCGTCATGACGGCACGGTCGAGCCGGTCGAGACCCAGCTCGTCGACGTCGTACAGCTCGAGCGCGGCCTGCACGACCTCGAGCGTCGCGCCGCCGCCGCCGTCGACCAGGGCGTAGTCGCGCACGCGGCGCAACAGCCGGTTGGCGATGCGCGGCGTGCCCCGGGAGCGGGACGCGATCTCGCGCAGGGCCTCCTCGCCGATCTCCACCGCGAGCAGCTGGGCGGCCCGCCGGATGACCTGCACCAGCTCCTCCGTCTCGTAGAACTCCAGGTGCGCCGTGAAGCCGAACCGGTCGCGGAGCGGATTCGGCAGGAGGCCCGAGCGGGTCGTGGCGCCCACCAGGGTGAACGGTGCCAGGTCGAGCGGGATGCTCGTCGCGCCCGCGCCCTTGCCCACCATGATGTCGATGCGGAAATCCTCCATCGCGAGGTACAGCATCTCCTCGGCGGAGCGCGCCATGCGGTGGATCTCGTCGATGAACAGCACCTCACCGGGCACGAGGGAGGACAGCACCGCCGCCAGGTCGCCGGCGTGCTGGATCGCGGGCCCGCTGGTGAGGCGGAGCGGGCGCTCGCTCTCGTGCGCGACGATCATGGCCAGCGTCGTCTTGCCGAGGCCGGGCGGGCCGGCGAGCAGGATGTGGTCGGGCGTGCGCGCTTGGATGGCGGCCGCGTCGAGCAGCAGCTGCAGCTGCCCGCGCACCTTCCGCTGGCCCACGAACTCCGCGAGCGATCGCGGCCGCAGCGCGCCCTCGAACGCGACCTCCGCCTCCGACGTGGCCTCGGGGTTCACCAGGTCGTCGGCGCCGAAGGAACTCATCGTGCGCTGCCGCTGTTCTGTGCCGGGCCGAGCAGCGCGAGCGCGAGGCGCAGCAGTGACTGCACGTTCGACGCATCCGCATCCGACGCCGAGTCGAGCACTTCGTCGACGGCGGCCGAGGCGCTGCGCTCGGGCCAGCCGAGGCCCACCAGCGCGCGCTCCACGTTGTCCCGCACCTGCCGCGAGGGCGAGGCGGAGCCAGCGGATGCGCTGGACGCGTCGGCGGGGCGCGCCGCGATCTTGCCGGCCAGTGACACCACGATGAGCTTGGCCGTCTTCGGCCCGATCCCGCTCACCTTGCGGAAGGCCGCGTCGTCTTCACGCGCCACCGCCGTCGCCACCTCGCCCGGGGTGAGTTCGGCCAGCACTCCGAGCGCCGACTTCGGCCCCACGCCGGTCACCCCGACGAGCAGGGTGAAGATGTCGAGCGAGTCCTGGTCGGGGAAGCCGAACAGCGAGAGGCTGTCCTCCCGCACGATCAGGCTCGTCAGCACAGTGACCTCGGCGCCCGTTCGCATCGACAGGGCGTGCCGGGGCGTCACCGCCACCGAGAACCCCACTCCCCCGACATCGATGACGGCAGTGCCGCCGGCGACGGAGAGGACGGAGCCGCGGAGCGCAGAGATCATCGGGCCAGCCTATGCGTCGCGGGGCGGCGAGCTGTGCCTTGCTCCGCGGCGCGCCACGCGAGCTGGGCCGGGGTGAGGCTCGAGACCGAGCCGGTGGCGGGCGCGGAGCCGAGCGGCAGCCGCCAGGCGTGACAGATGGCGAGGGCGAGCGCGTCGGCCGCGTCGGCGGGGCGCGGCACGGCATTCAGTCGCAGCACCTTCGCCACCATCGTGCCGACCTGCTTCTTGTCGGCCTGGCCGTAGCCGGTGATCGCGGCCTTCACCTCGGTGGGGGTGTGCAGACCGACCTCGAGCGAGCGGCGAGCAGCGGCGAGCAGCGCGATGCCGCTGACCTGCGCCGTGCCCATCACGGTGCGCACGTTGTGCTGGGCGAACACCCGCTCGACGGCGACGCTGTCGGGCCGGTGCTCGTCGAGCAGCAGTTCGATACCGGCCGCGATCGCCATCAGCCGCTCGGCGAGTGGGGTGTCCGGCGGCGTCTGGATGACCGAGACGTGCACCAGCGTCGCCTGCCTCGTGGCCGAGACGTCGACGATGCCGACGCCGCAGCGGGTGAGACCCGGGTCGATGCCCAACACCCGCATGCGCGGTGCCGTCAGTCGTCTTCGAGCTCGGCCTGCACCTCGGCCGAGATGTCGATGTTGGTGTACACGTTCTGCACGTCGTCGCTGTCCTCGAGCGCGTCGATCAGCCGGAACACCTTGCGCGCGGTCTCGGCGTCGGCCTCGACCTGGAGGCTCGCCACGAACTCGACGTCGGCGGAGTCGTAGTCGATGCCCGCCTCCTGCAGGGCGGTGCGCGCGGCCACCATCTGCGACGGATCGGTCAGCACTTCGAACGACTCGGCCCGGTCGGTGACCTCTTCGGCCCCCGCGTCGAGCACCGCGAGCAGGATGCTGTCTTCGTCGACCCCGTCGGCGTGGGCCACGGTGATGACGCCTTTGCGGCTGAAGTTGTACGCCACGCTGCCGGGGTCGGCCATGGTGCCGCCGTTGCGGGTCATCGCGGTGCGCACATCCGCCGCCGCCCGGTTCTTGTTGTCGGTGAGGCACTCGATCAGCAGCGCCACGCCGTTCGGGCCGTAACCCTCGTACATGATCGTCTGGTAGTCGATCGTCTCACCGGTGAGGCCGGCGCCCCGCTTGATGGCGCGGTCGATGTTGTCGTTCGGTACCGAGGTCTTCTTGGCCTTCTGCACCGCGTCGACGAGGGTGGGGTTGCCCGAGAGGTCGGCACCACCGATCTTCGCCGCCACTTCGATGTTCTTGATGAGCTTCGCGAACGACTTGGCACGGCGGGCGTCGATGACCGCCTTCTTGTGCTTGGTGGTGGCCCATTTAGAGTGTCCGGACACGAGAATCTCCTTCAGGAATCGGTGACAAGTCTACGCGACGGCTTGGTCAGCGCCCGGCAGAGCGCGCGGCGACCTTCGCCAAGAAGTACTGGTGGAAGCGGTAGTCGGCCGTCATCTCGGGGTGGAAGGAGGTGCCGAGGAGGTTCCCCTGCTCCACCGCGACCACCGTTCCGTCGTCGAGCGCGGCCAGCGGCGTCGCCGCCGGGCCGAGCTCGGCCACCACCGGGGCGCGGATGAACACCGCATGCATCGGCGGGTCGCCGAGCACCGGCACCTCGAGGTCGGCCTCGAACGACTCGGTCTGAGCGCCGAAGGCGTTGCGGCGCACCGCGACGTCCAGGCCACCGAAGCTCTGCTGATCGCGGATGCCGTCGAGGATGCGGTCGGCGAGCATGATGAGACCCGCGCAGGTGCCGTAGACCGGCAGGCCGTCCCGGATGCCGGCGCGCACCGCATCCGCCACCCCGAAGCTGCGCGACAGCTTGTCCATGACGCTCGACTCGCCACCCGGGATGACCAGGCCGCCGATCGCGGCGACCTCCTCGGGCCGCCGCACGGTGAGGACATCCGCGCCGAGTCCGCGCAGCACAGCGACGTGCTCGCGGAAGTCGCCCTGCAGGGCGAGGACCCCGACCGGCGCGCTACCAGCCACGCTCGGCGAGGCGGTGCGGAGCGGGCACGTCGGCGACGTTGATGCCGACCATGGCCTCGCCGAGCCCGCGGGACACCTCGGCGATGACGCTCGGGTCGTCGTAGAAGGTGGTGGCCTTGACCACGGCGGCGGCCCGCTTCGCGGGGTTGCCCGATTTGAAGATGCCGGAACCCACGAACACGCCGTCGGCGCCGAGCTGCATCATCATGGCCGCGTCGGCGGGGGTCGCCACACCACCGGCGGTGAACAGCACCACGGGCAGCTTGCCGGTCTCGGCGACCTCGACCACCAGGTCGTAGGGCGCCTGCAGCTCCTTGGCCGCGACGTACAACTCGTCCTTCGACATCGCCGACAGCGCCGCGATCTCGGCCTTGATCGTGCGGATGTGCTTCGTCGCCTCGGACACGTCGCCGGTGCCGGCCTCGCCCTTCGAGCGGATCATCGCCGCGCCCTCGTTGATGCGGCGGAGCGCCTCACCGAGGGTCGTGGCGCCGCAGACGAAAGGCACCGTGAAGTCCCACTTGTCGATGTGGTTGACGTAGTCGGCCGGCGAGAGCACCTCGGACTCGTCGATGTAGTCGACGTTGAGCGCCTGCAGCACCTGGGCCTCGACGAAGTGGCCGATGCGCGCCTTCGCCATGACCGGGATCGACACCTCGGCGATGATCGACTCGATCAGGTCGGGATCGCTCATGCGGGCCACGCCGCCCTGCGACCGGATGTCGGCCGGCACACGCTCCAACGCCATCACCGCGACCGCGCCGGCGTCTTCGGCGATGCGCGCCTGCTCGGCGGTGACGACATCCATGATGACGCCGCCCTTCAGCATCTCCGCAAGACCCCGCTTGACGCGGTTGGACCCGAATTCGGCTGTGGTGCTCTGGCTCATCTCGTCCTCTCAGAAACGAGACGATCCTACCCCGCGGATGCCACCGGCCAGGCCGCCTGGATGTCGGCACGAACCTCGCCGAGCAGCTGCGGAAGGGCCTTCGTGCCGGCGATGATGGGGAAGAAATTCGAGTCGAGCGCCCACCGCGGAACGATGTGCTGGTGCAAGTGCCCCGCAACTCCGGCCCCGGCGATGCGTCCCTGGTTCATTCCGATGTTGAAACCGTCGCAGCGCGCCACCTGCCGGAGCACCCGCATCGCAGTCTGGGTGAGGCTGCCGATCTCAGCCACTTCTTCGCGATTGGCCTCGTCGTAGGTGGCCACATGACGATACGGGCAGACCAGAAGGTGACCCGAGTTGTACGGGAAGAGGTTGAGCAGCACGTAGGCGTGCTCACCGCGCGCCACGATCAGCCCCTCCTCGTCGCTCAGCGTCGGCGCCCGGTCGAACGGGCACTCGTCGATGTGCGGCTGCTCCCCGCCCTGGATGTAGACCATCCGGTGCGGCGTCCAGAGGCGCTGGAAGGAGTCCGGCACGGCGGCGAAGTCGCTCGACGGCTCGACGCCGAGGTCGTCGAACTCGTGGGGACCGTAGTTGCCGCCGCCCGGCGCATCCGTCGTCATCAGAGCTGACCTGCGGTGCTCACCTGCAGGTGCTGCTCGACGCTGGCCACGATGCGCTCGATCGCGTCGTCGACCGGCACGCCGTTCTCCTGTGAACCGTCGCGGAAGCGGAAGCTCACCGACCCGGCCGCCGTGTCGTCGGCACCCGCGATGAGCAGCACCGGCACCTTGTCTTTGGTGTGGGTGCGGATCTTCTTCTGCATGCGGTCGGCCGAGTCGTCCAGCTCGGCGCGGATGCCCCGCTTCTTCAGTCGCCGGATGACCTCGGCCAGGTAGTCGGCGTGCTCGTCGGAGATCGGGATGCCCACGACCTGAACGGGCGCGAGCCAGACCGGGAAGGCGCCGGCGTAGTGCTCGAGCAGGATGGCGAAGAATCGCTCGATCGAACCGAGCAGGGCACGGTGGATCATCACCGGCTGCTGCTTGGTGCCGTCGGACGCGGTGTACTCCAGCTCGAACAGCTCGGGCTGGTTGAAGTCGAGCTGGATGGTCGACAGCTGCCAGGTGCGGCCGATCGCGTCGCGGGCCTGCACCGAGATCTTCGGTCCGTAGAACGCCGCTCCCCCGGGGTCGGGCACGAGTTCGAGGCCCGAGGCGATCGCCACCTCGCGCAGGGTCTCGGTCGCGGTCTCCCACATCTCGTCGGTGCCGACCGACTTCTCGGGGTCGCGGGTGGAGAGTTCGAGGTAGAAGTCGTTCAACCCGTAGCCGCGCAGCACCTCGAGCATGAAGTCGATCTGCCGGGTGAGCTCCTCGCGCACCTCACTCTGCTCGACGTAGATGTGCGCGTCGTCCTGCGTGAGGCCGCGCACCCGGGTGAGACCGGACAGGGTGCCGCTCTTCTCGTAGCGGTAGACGGTGCCGAACTCCGCCAGGCGCAACGGCAGCTCGCGGTAGCTGCGGCCACGAGCGCGGAAGATCAGGTTGTGCATCGGGCAGTTCATGGGCTTCAGGTAGTAGTCCTGGCCCTGCTTCGTGATGTTGCCCTCGGCATCCTCTTCCTGGTCGAGATGCATGGCCGGGAACATGCCCTCCTTGTACCAGTGCAGGTGACCGCTGGTCTCGAACAGGTGGGCCTTGGTGATGTGCGGGGTGTTCACCAGCTCGTAGCCGCCGGCCACCAGCTGCTGCCGCAGGTACCCCTCGATCTCGGCGCGGATGATGCCGCCCTTCGGGTGGAAGACCGCGAGGCCCGACCCGATCTCGTCGGGGAAGGAGAACAGGTCGAGCTCCGAGCCGAGCTTGCGGTGGTCGCGCTTCGCGGCCTCCTCGATGCGTGTCTGGTAGGCGCGCAGCTCGTCTTTCGAGGGCCACGCGGTGCCGTAGACGCGCTGCAGCTGCTTGTTCTTCTCCGAGCCGCGCCAGTAGGCGGCCGCCAGCCGGGTGAGCGCGAAGCCATTGCCGATCATGCGGGTACTCGGCAGGTGCGGGCCGCGGCAGAGGTCTTTCCAGACCGTCTCGCCGGTCTTCGGGTCGACATTGTCGTAGATGGTGAGCTCGGCGCCGCCGACCTCCACCGACTCGTTGTCGGCGTTCAGCTCGCTGTCGTCGCTCCCGGCCCCCTTGAGGCCGATCAGCTCGAGCTTGTAGGGCTCGTTCGCGAGTTCGGCGCGCGCCTCGCCCTCGGTCACGACGCGGCGCACGAAGCGCTGCCCCTGCCGGATGATGCGCTCCATGCCCTTCTCGATCGCCTTGAGGTCCTCCGGGGTGAAGGGCTCGGCGACGTCGAAGTCGTAGTAGAAGCCGTCGGTGATGGGCGGGCCGATGCCGAGCTTCGCCTCCGGATTGATGGCCTGCACGGCCTGCGCGGCGACGTGCGCCGCCGAGTGCCGGAGGATGGCGAGCCCGTCGGGGCTGTCGATCGTGACCGCCTCGACCGCATCCGCATCGGTCACCGTGGTGGCCAGGTCTTTCAGTTCACCGTTGACGCGCATGGCCACGACGGCCCGGTCAGTGAAGAGATCAAATCCTGTTGCCACGGGTGCGGTGCTCCTGTTTCCGTCGAATCGAATCCACCAATCCTATCGACGCGACGGCGCGGCTCAGACCGGCGGACGCTCTCCCTGCACCTGCTCGCGATGGGTCGCGTCCTGCGACGCGATGTCGACGAAGCCGGGGGTGCCGACGACGGCACTCGGCACCGCTTGCGCGCGGGCGTAGCCGTTGTCGGTGCTCGTGCCGGTGAAGACCTGACCGGTCTCGACGACCGTCCAGGTCACCGGGAGCCCGCCGACGCCGGCGTTGGTCGAACGGAGGTACACGTAGGCCTCCAGCACGAAGTCGCCCCCCGTCCAGCCTGCGTAGGACTGGTAGATGTAGTAGGTGCTGTTCTCGTCGCTGGCGGCGGCCGCCGGTGCAGCCACGGCCACCGCTACGACGGGCACGCTCCAGGCGGCGAGTTTGAGCGCGGTGCGCCGCGACGGAAGGTCGGTCGTCTCGCTGTTCCCCATGTGTCGAAGATAGCGGAAATCACCCCCGATCGGGTGCCGCACCCCCGCCCTGTTCCGCAGCCGTGCGGGCGGCTCGCGCCGCACGCCGGTCGGCGGCCTTCGCGCGGGCCGCGTCGTAGCCCTTCTTCGCCACCGCGTTCGCCTTCGTGCTGACCTTCTTCGCGCCGTCGAACTCGGTGCCGAGGAGGGCCAGGCCGCCGACGGCGATGAGCGCACCCGGGCCGGGCAGCGGGATCATCACGATGCCGAGCGCGACCGTGCCGGCGCCCGCCACACCCACCCCGGTGCGGTAGACACGGTTCGCGGTCGGATGCTGGCGGATGAGCGCGCGGGTGCGCCGGGCGAGACCCGGCTTCGTCGGGGTCGGCTGCTCTTCCATCCTGCGACCGTACGGGGTTTGACTGAGACATGGCCGAAATCGACACCGTCGGGGTGGTGCCCGCGAACGAGGCGAGCCGGGCCGACCTCGATGCCGTGTTCGGCGAACGGGGGAACCGGCGCGCCGCCGCGTCAACCGCATCGACTTCTGAGCGCCGGATGCGCGGGGCCGGCCGGCCGGGCGTCAGTCCCAGTCGAGGTAGTCCTCGATGGCCCAGGAGGTGGCGCCCACGTGGGTGACCGGGAAGCGGTGGCCTGCGTCGGGGACGGTGACGACGCTGACGAGACCGGGCGCATCCGCCTTCAGCTGCTCGCCGTTCGCGGCCGGGAGCACCTCGTCGTCGGCGCCCTGGATGACGAGCACCGGGATGGCCTCGGCGAGCTCGGGTAGTGCCTCCTCGCCCTCGGGGCGCTCGACACCGAGCAGCAGCACGCCGTCGACGCGGTCACGGTGGCCGACGGCGACCAGGCGGGCGATCGAGCCGCCGGTCGCGTGGCCGCCGATCCAGGCGCGCGCGATGCCGAGCTCGTCGAGCAGATCGACGATGTCGCGTGCCGCCTGCTCAAGGGCAGTCGCATCCGTGGCGATGGGCGCGGCGACCCGCACCACGCGGAAGTCCTCGGTCGCGACGGAGTGGGCGAGCCCGGCCAGGTCGTCGAGGCTGACGGCGTCGCCGGCCAACAGCACCACGACGGGTCCGCGCCCCTCGTCGGCGTAGGCGATGGCCCGCGTCTCGGGGTCGAAGGTCTTGGTGTCGGTCATGGTGGGCCTCCCGCAACTGGTCTGGAACGTCGATGAAACGACGAAGGCCCCCAGAGGTTGTCCGGGAGCCTTGTTGTGGTGGGCGATACTGGGATCGAACCAGTGACCTCTTCCGTGTCAGGGAAGCGCGCTACCGCTGCGCCAATCGCCCAAGCGACCGAGTGGAGGTGGCGACGGGATTTGAACCCGTGTGGACGGCTTTGCAGGCCGCTGCCTCGCCTCTCGGCCACGCCACCCAGATCTTGCCCATGAAAACCGTGGCTTCCATAAACGAGTAACTTCACTCGAGCGGATGACGAGATTCGAACTCGCGACCCTCACCTTGGCAAGGTGATGCGCTACCACTGCGCCACATCCGCATTTCGCTCGCATTTCTGCGTGCGGATGAGACTCTATCCGACCTTGTCGACGATTGCCAAACCAGGACACGCCCACGACGTGAATCCGGTGGGAACGCGGCGTGTCACACCCAATAGAACATCTCGTAGAAGAAGGCGCTCGGGTCGCCGAGACCGGCCGTGGCGATCGCCGCGGTGAGCATGCGCGCGAGGAACAGGGCCAGGTCGACGTAGGCCAGCACCAGAGCGCCCGCCGCCAGGCCGCGCCCCACCCGGGCACCCCGGCCGGTGCGCGCCAGCGCGAGATGGCCGAGCACGATCGCCGGCACGATCAACAGCAGGCTGAAGAAGGATGCGACCCCCAACGCCGACAGCACGCCCTCCGGAGTGTCGGTCACAGCGGCCGCAGCGATCTTGGCCACGATCGTGCCGGCGAAGACGACGGCGCCGAGCACCAGCGAGACGATCGCGGTGACGGGCCGCCTGTCACCGGCCCGCACCGGGGCGCCGAACGGACCGGCGTAGGGCGCCGGAGCCCCGTAGCCGTAAGGCTGCTGCGCGGGTTCGGGATAGGGCGGCGGGATGCTCATTTCTGAACTCTAGGACCTCGCCACCCCGATGTGCACGCACCAGCCCCCGGCGTCCGCTACTATCGTTACTTGTCCACGGGCGATTGGCGCAGTTGGTAGCGCGCTTCCTTCACACGGAAGAGGTCATCGGTTCGAGTCCGGTATCGCCCACCACGTGTTCGCACGCTCTCCAGCGGAACTCGCAGAATCCGCATCTCGGCTCCCCCACGCGTCATGGGGCAAACCGTCTACTGGTCCCGGCGCAGGGGCGCCCGATGGTGTCGCGTCGTGCCGCAGTGGGGTGTTGTGGGCGTCGGAGGGCCGGCGTACAGTCGCGGCATGGTCGACGACGATCCGGCGGTGACGAATCCTGAGCACTATCGCGTGCTGTGGGAGAACGAGTTCGTGCGCGTGCTGGAGTACCACGACGAACCCGGCGACCGCACCACACCGCACCAGCATCCGAACAGCGTCATGGTGACCCTGAGCTCATTCAGCCGTCGGCTGTCCGCCGGTGGCCGCGAATTCGACACCGAACTGCCCGCCGGCCGGGCTGTCTGGCTGCCCGCGCAACGTCACTCGGGCGAGAACACCGGCGAGACGGCCACCCACACCATCCTGGTGGAGCTGAAGGGCGCATCCGCCGGGGAGCCCGACCCCGCCGCGCTCGGCCCCGCCGGCTGACGGGCGCGGGCCCGGGCGCTCCGGCCGCGCCCCGGGTACGCTCGGGGCATGATCCGGGAGTTCTTCGGGGGCGTCGGGGTGCTCGGACGGGGGCTCGCGGTGTGGGCGCGACGGCCGCGGCTCATGCTGCTGGGGGCGCTGCCCGCGCTCGTCGTGGCGCTGGTCTACCTCGCCGGGCTCATCGTGCTCGCGGTGTTCTCCCCCGATCTCGCGAGGCTCGTGACGCCGTTCGCCGACGGCTGGGACGAACCCTGGCAGAGCATCGTGCGCGTCTCCGCCGCCCTCGCGCTGGTGGCAGCGGGCATCCTGCTCGTCGTGTTCACCTACACCGCCATCACCCTGGCGGTCGGCGACCCGTTCTACGAGCGCATCTGGCGTGCCACCGAACAGACCCTCGGCGACCCGCCCGCTGAGCCCTCAGGCGGCTTCTGGCGGCTCCTCGGGCGCGGGATCGGCGCGGGCCTGCGCATCCTCGCCCTCACCGCCGTCATCGGCGTGCTGCTGTTCATCGCCGGACTCATCCCCGTCGTCGGCACGATCGCCGTGCCGGTGCTCGCCGCGTTCTTCGGCGGCTGGGTGCTGGCACTCGAACTCACCGGCTTCGCCTTCGACGCCCGTGAGCTGCGCCTCCGCGACCGCAGACGGATGCTCGGCATCCGCCGCTCCCGCACCCTCGGTTTCGGGGTGGCCGTCTATCTCGTCTTCCTCATCCCGCTCGGTGCCGTGCTCGCCATGCCCGCCGCGGTCGCGGGCGCCACGATGCTCGCCCGCGACGCCCTCGCCGCCGGCAACGCCGAAGCGGGGCGCCATCCCGAAGGATGACGCCCCGCTGCAGGCTGTGACGGGAATCAGACGGCTTCGAGCACGTAGCCCTCTTCGCCGTGCACGGTGGTGTCCACGCCGTAGACGTCGTCCTCGTTCTTGATG
>BADC01000054.1 GCA_000333435.1 Corynebacterium-like bacterium B27
TCGAGGACATCTGCTTGCCGACCGCGCGCGACGCCGTCATGGTGCGGCCGTCGAGCAGGGCAGCACCGTCGGCGAAGCGGCCCTGCGGCGAGCTGGCGGCGACGCGATGCCCCACGAAGTTGCGCGCGAACTGGCGCGCGATGCGGTGGACGGAATGACCCTCGGGCATCCGGTGCTCCCTCGGTTTCGGTGGCGGTGGCCGGCGTCGGCGGCGCGGCGGTCGCCTGCGCCGCCGCAACCGACGCTACGCCTCGATGTGGTGCCCGGCGATGTCGCCCGTGGTCTCGTACTCCGCGAGCTGGGCGATGCGGCGCACGTGCCGCTCCTCGAGCGAGAACGGCTCGTTCACGAAGAAGTCGATCAGGGCGAGCGCCTCCTCCACCGTGTGCTGGCGGGCACCGATGGCCACGACGTTGGCGTCGTTGTGCTGGCGGGCGAGCTTGGCGGTGGCCTCGTTCCAGGCCAGCGCGGCGCGCACGCCCTGCACCTTGTTCGCGGCGATCTGCTCGCCGTTGCCCGATCCGCCGAACACCACGCCGAGCGCCTCGATGCCGGCGCGCTGGTCTTCGACCACGCCGTGGGCGGCGTTGATGCAGAACGACGGGTAGTCGTCGACCGGGTCGTAGCTCTCCGGCCCGTGGTCGATGACCTCGTGGCCGGCGGCGGCGAGGTGCGCCTGGATCTGCTTGCTGAAGTCGAGCCCGGCGTGATCGGTGCCGATGTGGATGCGCATGGAATCGAGTGTATTGGCCGAGCGACTGATTAGGCTGCCGGGGTGCCGTTCACCCTCAGCCACGCGATCGTGGCGGTGCCCTTCGCCCGCACTGCAGTGCCCGCCGGGGCGGTGGCCGCCGGCGCGATGGCGCCCGACCTGCCGCTGTTCCTGCCGGTCGGCTTCGATTACGAGTCCACCCACGAGCTGCCGTGGTTTCCCGTGACGGGCCTGCTGCTCGCCTTCGTCGCGTTCGCACTGTGGCGGGTGGTGGTGCGGCCCGTCCTGCCGGGCGTGCTGCCCCGCGCTCTCCGCGAACGGATGCCCGCCGACTGGTGCGGCGGCGCCGCCGACGGCTGGCGCTCCCTCGGCCGGTCCGGTCGCGACGTCGCCCTGCTGGTCGCCGCGTTGGCGATCGGCGTGGCGACCCACATCGTGTGGGACGGGTTCACCCACGCCGGCCGCTGGGGAACGGCGCTCGTGCCGGCGCTCGACCGCAGCCTCGGCGGCATCCCGATCGCCGTGTGGCTCCACTACCTGAGCTCGCTGGCCGGCCTCGTCGCCCTCGCCGCGTGGGTCGCCTGGTGGCTCAACCGCCGCCACCCGATCGCGCGGAACGCCCTGCCCGACCGCACGACGACAGTGCTCTTCTGGACGGTTACCGTCGCCGGTGTCATCGCCGGCATCGTGGTCGCCGCGCTGACCACGACCCACCGCCCCGGGGCATCCGGGCTCTTCGATCTGGCCCTCGGGATCACGACGACGGCCGGAGGCTATCTGGTCGTCGCCGTGTTGCTCGCGTCAGTGCTGGTGCAGGTCGCACGAGCACGAGGCAGACGCAGCGCTCTTCGCTAGAACTGCGGGTCCCTGGTGCGGGAGCGCTTCAGTTCGAAGAAGCCGTCGTAAGACGCGGCAGCCACCACGCCGTCCCACAGCGTCAGCGCCATCTCGCCCTTGGGCGCCGGGCTGATGACCGGGCCGAAGAACGCCGTGCCGTTCACCGCGATCACGGGCGTGCCGACATCCTGACCCACCCGCTCGATGCCGTCGAAGTGCGAGGCGCGCATCTGCTGGTCGTATTCGTCGGACTCGGAGTACGCCGCGAGCGACGCCGGCAGACCCACCTCGGCGAGCGCCGCCGGGATGACCTCGTCGGGATCGAGCGACCCGCCGGGGTGGATGCGCGTGCCGAGCGCGTCGTACAACGGCTTCACGACCTCCTGCCCGTGCAACTCGGCCGCCGCGGTCACGAGCCGCGTGTAGCGGAGCGCCCGCGGGAAGAACGCGCGATACGAATCGGGGATGTCGTCGTTGTCCTCGTTGAGCACGGCGAGGCTCATGATGTGCCAGGTCACGTCGAGGTCGCGGTGCTCCGCCACCTCGTCGACCCAGCGGGAGGTCATCCACGCCCAGGGGCAGGAGGGGTCGAACCAGAAGTCAACAGCTGTCTTGTCTGAGGTCACCACTTCATCATCGCATTAGGCTGATCGGGCAATCGAAAAGGAGAGCAACCCGTGCCAGGAGAAAACCTCACCCGCGCCGAAGCCCAGGAGCGTGCAGCGCTCATCGACACGAAGAGCTACGACGTCGTACTCGACCTCACAACCGGTCCCGAGACGTTCCGCAGCACCACCACCGTCGAGTTCACCGCCACGGAGGGGTCGTCGACCTTCATCGACGCCATCACCCGTACGGTGCACGCGGTGACCCTGAACGGCGAGTCGCTCGACCCGGCCGCGGTGAGCGACGGCGTGCGCATCCAGCTCCCGGCGTTGAAGGCCGAGAACACGCTCGTGGTCGACGCCGACATGATGTACACCAACACGGGTGAGGGCCTGCACCGCTTCGTCGACCCCGTCGACGACGAGGTGTACCTCTACAGCCAGTTCGAGGTGCCGGACTCCCGCCGCATGTTCGCGGTGTTCGAGCAGCCCGACCTCAAGGCCACCTTCACCTTCACGGTCACCGCCCCCGAGTACTGGGAGGTCGTCTCCAACTCCCCCACCCCCGAGCCGGTCACCGCGGTCGAGGGCCAGTCGGCCACGTGGTCGTTCGAGCCGACCCCCCGCATCTCCTCGTACATCACGGCGCTCGTCGCCGGCCCTTACATCGTCGAGCGCAGCGAGCTGACGAGCGCCGACGGCCGCGTCATCCCGCTCGGCGTGTTCAGCCGGGCCTCCCTCGCGCAGTACATGGACGCGGAGTACATCTTCGAGAAGACCCGCGAGGGCTTCGCGTTCTACGAGGAGAAGTACGACTTCCCCTACCCCTTCGCGAAGTACGACCAGCTCTTCGTGCCCGAGTTCAACGCCGGCGCCATGGAGAACGCGGGCGCGGTGACGTTCACCGAGACCTACGTGTTCCGCTCGAAGGTGACGGATGCGGTGCGCGAGCGCCGGGTCGTCACCATCCTGCACGAACTCGCCCACATGTGGTTCGGCGACCTCGTGACCATGCGCTGGTGGAACGACCTGTGGCTGAACGAGTCGTTCGCCGAGTACATGTCGACTCTCGCCACGGCCGAGGCCACCGAGTGGAAAGAGGCCTGGACCACCTTCGCGGCGATGGAGAAGAGCTGGGCGTACCGGCAGGACCAGCTGCCGTCGACGCATCCGATCGTCGCCACCATCAACGACCTCGAAGACGTGCAGGTGAACTTCGACGGCATCACCTACGCCAAGGGCGCCTCGGTGCTGAAGCAGCTCGTCGCCTGGGTGGGCCAGGACGAGTTCATGAAGGGTGTCGCCGCCTACGTGAACAAGCACCAGTTCGGCAACACGGTGCTGAACGACCTGCTCACCGAGCTCGAGACCACGAGCGGGCGCGATCTCGCCGAGTGGTCGCAGCTCTGGCTCGAGACCGCCGGTGTGAACACGCTGCGCCCGCGCATCGAGTACAACGAGGACGACGTGATCACCTCGTTCACGGTGCTGCAGGAGGCCCCGCTCGAGTGGCCGACCATCCGCCCGCACCGCCTCGCCATCGGCGTCTACGAGCTCGAGGGCGACGCGCTCGTGCGCACCTATCGGGTGGAGCTCGATGTCGACGGCGCCGAGACCGAGGTGCCGCAGCTGGTCGGCCGCGACCGTCCGGCGCTCGTGCTGCTGAACGACGACGACCTGGCCTACGCCAAGATCCGGCTCGACGGCTACTCGCTCGACACCGCCATCCAGAGCCTGGCATCGATCGCGAGCCCGCTGGCCCGGTCGCTCGTCTGGGGCTCGGCGTGGGACTCCACCCGCGACGCCGAGACGAGCGGGCGCGACTTCGTGCGGCTCGTGCTCGGCAACATCGCGACCGAGACCGAGTCGACGACCATCCGCACCGTGCTCGGCCAGCTCGTGCTCACGGCCACGCAGTACGTGGCTCCGGATGCGCGGGCCGAGACCATCCGCACCGCCGCCGACGCGCTGTGGAAGCTCGCGCTCGACGCGGCACCCGGTTCGGACGCCCAGTTCCAGTTCGTGAAGTTCTTCGCCGCGCTGGCGAGCACCGAGGAGCAGCTCGAGAACGTTGCCCACCTGCACGACGGCACCGTGGTGCTCGACGGTCTCGACATCGACACCGACCTCACCTGGGAGCTGCTGATCGCGCTCGTCGCGGGCGGCAAGGCCGGCCAGACCGAGATCGACGCGACGCTCGCGGCCGACAACACCGCGTCGGGCCAGCAGTCGGCAGCCCACGCGACTGCCGCCATCCCGACGCCGGAGGGCAAGGCGGCCGCGTTCGCGTCCCTCGTCGACAGCGACGCCGCACCCAACGCCATCGTGCGCGCCACGGGCCTCGGTTTCCAGCGCGGCACCGATCCGGCGTTGTTCGCCCCGCTGGTGCCCCGCTACTTCGCCGCCCTGCAGACCCTCTGGGAGACGCGGAGCTACGCCATCGCCGCCTCGGTGATCAACGGGCTGTACCCCTCGGCGCTCGCGAACCAGGAGCTGAGGGATGCGACCCAGGCGTGGCTCGACGACCCCGCCAACGCGGGCATTCCGGCTCTGCGTCGGCTCGTCATCGAGAACCTCGCCGGGGTCGACCGCGCACTGGCGGCGCAGGCGCGCGACGCGGGCGCGCGCTAAGGGTCTGCCAAGGGTGCGCCCGTAGGGTGGAGCCCATATGGATTGGAACACGATGTGGGCGAACTTCGGTTCGTTCCTCCACGACTACCGGGTGCCCCTCGGCATCCTGGCCATCATCGTCGGCGCGCTCGTGCTGCGGGGCATCCTGCTGTTCACGGTGCGGCGGCTGGTCGACCAGGTGGTCAACGGGGTCAAGAAGAAGCAGAACGTCACCGACACCCAGGCGCTGAACGCCTCGCCGCTCGCGGCGGTGCGGATCGTGCAGCGCACCCGCACGCTCGGCACGGTGCTGACGAACGTCATCAACGTGACGATCGTGGTGGTCGGCGTCGTGCTGATCGTGAACACGATCGACCCGACCGTTCTCGGCTCGCTGGCGCTGCTCACCGCGGCTCTCGGCGCCGGCCTCGGCTTCGGCGCGCAGAACATCGTGAAAGACGTGCTGAACGGCATGTTCATGGTGTTCGAAGACCAGCTCGGCGTGGGCGACGTGGTCGACCTCGGCCCGGCGACGGGCGTCGTGGAGGCGGTGGGCATCCGGGTCACGCAGGTGCGGGACGTCAACGGCACGCTCTGGTTCGTGCGCAACGGCGAGATCCTGCGGGTCGGCAACATGTCGCAGGGCTGGGCGCGGGTGATCATCGACCTCGCCATCCCCTACGACTCCGACCTCGAACTGGTGCAGGACAAAATCCTCGAGACCGCGGTCGCCATGTCCAACGAGCCGAAGTGGCGCTCGCGCATCATCGAGAAGCCCGAGATCTGGGGGCTGGAGTCGATCTCGGCCGAGGCGATGGTCATCCGTCTGGTGGTGAAGACCCGCACCTCCGCGAAGGACGACGTCGCCCGTGACCTCCGCGTGCGGCTGAAGCACGCGCTCGACGAACTCGACGTCACCCTGCCCTCACTCAACACCGTCGTGCTGTCGGGGTTCGAGGGTGCGACGAGTGTGAAGGGCGCCCGGCCGCCCCGCACGAAGCCGATCAGCACGCAGGAACCGCCGCCGTCGCCCCGGCGGTCGCCCCGAGGCAAGGGCAAGGGAGAGAATTAGACCGTGATCGAGATCTCCCCGAAAGTGCCCGAGAACCCCTTCTACGAGCAGATCGGCGGCCACGAGACCTTCGTGGCGCTGGTGACCAAGTTCTACGAGGGCGTCGAGAGCGATCCGGTGCTGAAGCCCATGTACCCGGCCGACGACTGGCAGGGGGCGATCGACCGGCTCACCATGTTCCTCGAGCAGTACTGGGGCGGCCCCGGCACCTACAGCGAACAGCGCGGGCACCCGCGGCTGCGGATGCGCCACAACCCGTTCAAGGTGAACCCCGACGCCCGCGATCGTTGGCTCGCACACATGCGGGTGGCCGTCGACTCGCTCGGCTTGTCGCCGCTCGACAGAGAACTGCTCTGGGGCTACCTCGAGCGCGCCGCGCATGCGATGGTGAATACTTTCGACGAGTGAGGTGGCGCCGCGGCCGGATGCGCCGCGGTTCTGAACGACGAGGGGGTCGCATGCCGGACGTGATCGTGGTGGGAGCCGGGCTCGCCGGCCTGGTGGCGGCGTGCGAGGTGCTCGACGCGGGCAAGACCGTGACCATCGTGGAGCAGGAACCCGCGAGCTCCTTCGGCGGGCAGGCCTGGTGGTCGTTCGGCGGCATCTTCCTGGTCGACAGCCCGGAGCAGCGACGGATGCGCGTGCGCGACTCCCTTGAGCTCGCCCGGCAGGACTGGTTCGGCACCGCCGGCTTCGACCGGCCCGAGGACCACTGGCCCCGGCAGTGGGCCGAGGCCTACCTCGACTTCGCCGCCGGCGAGAAGCGGGCCTGGCTGCACGAGCGGGGCGTGCGCTTCTTCCCGGTGGTCGGCTGGGCGGAGCGCGGCGGGTACACCGCGAACGGCCCCGGCAACTCGGTGCCGCGCTTCCACATCACCTGGGGCACCGGGCCGGGAGTGCTCGCGCCGTTCGTCGCACGGTTCGAAGAGGGGATCTCGGCGGGGAGCGCATCCGTTCTGCACCGGCATCGGGTCGACGAGTTGGCCACGGCGTCGGGAGCGGTCACCGGCGTGCGCGGCAGCGTGCTCGCCCCGAGCGCGGTGGGTCGCGGCGAGCCCAGTTCGCGCGAGGTGGTGGGTGACTTCGAGCTCTCCGCCGACGCGGTGATCGTGGCCAGCGGCGGCATCGGCGGCAACCACGACCTGGTGCGTGCCTCCTGGCCCTCGCGGCTCGGCACTCCCCCGGCGACCATGCTCTCCGGAGTGCCCGCGCACGTCGACGGCCGGATGCTCGGCATCACCGAGCAGGCCGGTGCGCGCCTGGTGAACACCGACCGGATGTGGCACTACACCGAGGGCATCACGAACTACGACCCGGTGTGGCCGCTGCACGGCATCCGCATCCTGCCCGGGCCGTCCTCGCTCTGGCTTGACGCGACCGGGGCGCGGCTGCCGGTGCCGCTGTTCCCCGGCTTCGACACGCTCGGCACGCTGGAGCACATCCTCGGCACCGGGTACGACTACAGCTGGTTCGTGCTGACGCAGGCGATCATCGAGAAGGAGTTCGCGCTCTCGGGCAGTGAACAGAACCCCGATCTCACCGGCAAAGACCTGCGGTTGCTGGCGCAGCGCATCCGTCCCGGCGCGCCCGGGCCGGTGGAGGCGTTCAAGGCGCGCGGAGCCGACTTCGTGGTGGCGCCGACGCTGCCCGAGCTCGTGCGCGGCATGGTCGACCTCGAGCCCGCACCCGCACTCGACCCCGCACAGGTGACCCGCGAGGTGTACGCCCGCGACCGCGAGATCGCCAACACCTTCACGAAGGATGCGCAGGTCACCGCGCTGCGGGGCGCACGGCGGTATCTCGGCGACAAGCTGATCCGGGTGGCGAAGCCGCACCGGCTGCTCGACCCGGCGGCGGGGCCGCTGATCGCGGTGAAGCTGCACATCCTCACCCGGAAGAGCCTCGGCGGCATCTCGACCGACCTCGAAGGGCGCGTGCTCGACCCGGCCGGGGCGCCGGTGCCGGGGCTCTACGCGGCGGGCGAGGCGAGCGGGTTCGGCGGCGGCGGGATGCACGGCTACCGCGCGCTGGAAGGCACGTTCTTGGGTGGCTGCCTGTTCTCGGGGCGCGTGGCCGGGCGGTCGGCGGCACGCGTGACCAGCGCGCGGAGCCTTACGCCCTGACCAGGACGTGCCCGCGACGGAGCGTGAGGCGCAGCCATTGGCCCGCCCGGAAGACCCGCACGTCTTCGTCGTCCCGTCGCACGAAGCCGAGGCTCACCGCGCAGAAGGCGGCACCGGCCGGGATGCGGGGCCGGAGCTCGGGCAGCACGTCGTCGGCCAGGTCGCGACCCCACACCTCGGAGCGCACCCGGTGCACGAGCTGCTCGCCGGTGCCGTCGGGCACGGCCGCGGCGACCTCGGCGATGCCGGTGCGGGCGACCGCTTCGAGGAGCGTGGACGGCAGCGTTCCCATCGGCTCCCAGCCCCCGCGCGGCGGGCTCACGCCGGCCCAGGCGACTCCGGTCTCCACCGGCGGGAGCGGCACGTCGATCGGGCCGGATTCGGAGTTGCTCACGAGCGAGAGCTGCGCGAGCCGATCGAGCAGCGGGCGGATGGGCACGACCACGTCGAACGCATCCGGAGACCCGAGCGCGAACGTCCGGAGGCCCAGCACGGTGGGTGTGCGGTCGAGCAACCCTTTGGGTGTCAGAGCGGCGGTGTAGGCGGCGAGCACACCGAGGCTTCCGATGAGCCGCACCGATCCGTTCTCGACCCGGGCGGCGCGCCCGAGGTACACCTTGAGGTCGCCGAGCGACGCGGCGTCGATGAGGGTGAAGAGCGTGACCATCTGTGCTGTCTAAACTACTTCACAGCGGCGATAACGGCTCCTGTCACGACGCCGCGTCGTCGACTCCCCGGAGGAACCATGTCCGACGCCCTCTCCGGCTTCCTCACCACCCTCGATCTGGCCGACACCGGCGCCCGAACCTCCGAGGACATCTTCACCGGGCCCTCGCAGTGGATGCCCAACGGGCGCGTCTTCGGCGGTCAGGTGCTCGCGCAGTCGGTGATCGCGGCGGTGCGCACTGTCGAGCCGGACCGGGTGGTGCACTCGCTGCACGGGTACTTCCTGCGACCAGGGGACGCGGCACTGCCGATCACCTTCGCGGTCGACCGCATCCACGACGGCCGCTCGTTCTCGACCCGGCGCACGCAGGCCTACCAGAACGGTGTCCCGATCCTCTCGGCGATCTTCTCGTTCCAGACCGAGGACGAGGGGCTGGAGCACCAGGTCGGCATGCCCACGGATCTGCCCGAGCCCGAGGAGCTGCCGAGCGCGGCCGAGGTGCTCTCGGCGATCGACCACCCCATCGCCCGCACCTGGGCCCGGGAGCGGGCGTTCGACATCCGGCACATGCCGTCGCCGATCTACCTGAGCGTCGAGGGCGAGCACGTGGCGCATCAGGCCGTGTGGCTGCGGGCGCTCGGGCGGCTGCCCGACGACCCGAACCTGCACCGGGCGGCGCTCGCGTACGCCAGCGACTACGCCATCCTCGAGCCGGTGATGCGACGGCACGGCATCCCGTGGGGGCGGCCCGACCTCAAGATGGCGAGCCTGGACCACGCGATGTGGTGGCACCGTTTCGCCCGCGCCGACGAGTGGCTGCTCTACACGCAGAGTTCCCCGAGTTCGGGCGGTGGCCGAGGGCTCGCGCTCGGCAGCATCTACGACCGCGGCGGGCGGCTCATCGCCTCGGTGGCGCAGGAGGGCATGCTGCGCGTCTCAGGCGGCGGCGCGGGCCAGCGGTAGTCGGCGGCTGTCGCCGGTTCAGCTGCGGCGGCGGAAGGTCAGCGGCTCGTCGAGGTAGGGTTCCCACGCCTCCCGCTCGTGCGGCAGGATGCGGCGCGGCCGCTCGGTGTCGGCGTCGACCAGCACGAGCGTGGTCGACGCTTTCACGTAGGTGATCTGGGGCGGCGCGGCGAGCGGGCTCTTGATCTCGTAGTAGACGTCGAGGCTCGCGCCGCCGAGGTGCCCGATCCAGAGTTCGACGTCGATGGGCTGACGGATGTACGGCATCGACCGCACGTACTCGATCTCCTGCCGCGAGATGACACTCTTCGTGCGCGTGGTGGGGCTCGCGTCGATGACCGCGGTCGTCCACTCCGCCTGGGTGGGGTCGGCGAGATCGCCGTCGACCCAGAAGGCGAAGACGCGCGCCTCCTCGAGGATCTTGAGCATGGAGGCGTTGTTCACGTGCCCGTAGGCGTCGAGGTCGCTCCAGCGCAGTTGGATCGGTACGTGCAGTCGCATGCGGTTCGGCGGTCTCCCGTCTCAGTCGCGGGTGAGCTTCCGGTACGCGGAGCGATGCGGCTTCGCGGCGTCGGGCCCCAGGCGCTCGATCTTGTTCTCCTCGTAGGCCTCGAAGTTGCCCTCGAACCAGTACCAGTTCGCCGGGTCGTCCTCCGTGCCCTCGTAGGCCAGGATGTGCGTGGCGATGCGGTCGAGGAACCACCGGTCGTGGGTGATGACCACGGCACAGCCCGGGAACTCGAGCAGCGCGTTCTCGAGGCTGCCGAGCGTCTCGACGTCGAGGTCGTTGGTGGGCTCGTCGAGGAGCAGCAGGTTGCCGCCCTGCTTCAGGGTGAGCGCGAGATTCAGCCGGTTGCGCTCACCGCCGGAGAGCACGCCGGCCGGCTTCTGCTGGTCGGGACCCTTGAAGCCGAAGGTCGACACGTAGGCGCGGGACGGGATCTCGGTCTTGCCGACCTGGATGTAGTCCTGCCCGTCGGACACGACCTCCCACAGCGTCTTCTTGGGGTCGATGCCCCCACGGGACTGGTCGACGTAGGAGATGTCGACCGTCTCGCCGATCTTGAGATCGCCGCCGTCGAGCGGCTCGAGCCCGACGATGGTCTTGAACAGCGTGGTCTTGCCCACACCGTTCGGGCCGATGACGCCCACGATGCCGTTGCGGGGCAGGGTGAACGACAGGTCGTCGATGAGCACGCGCTCGCCGAAGGCCTTGTGCAGCTTCTTCGCGTCGATGACCTGCGAGCCCAGGCGCGGGCCCACCGGGATCACGATCTCCTCGAAGTCGAGCTTTCTGGTGCGCTCGGCTTCGTTCACCATCTCCTCGTAGCGGGCGAGGCGCGCCTTCGACTTGGCCTGACGGCCCTTGGCGTTGCTGCGCACCCAGTCGAGCTCCTCCGAGAGGCGCTTGGCCAGCTTCGCGTCCTTCTTGCCCTGAACCTCGAGGCGCTCGCGCTTCTTCTCGAGGTACGTGGAGTAGTTGCCCTCGTAGGGGTAGAGGCGACCGCGGTCGACCTCCGCGATCCATTCGGCCACGTGGTCGAGGAAGTACCGGTCGTGGGTGACGGCGAGCACGGCGCCGGGGTACTTCGACAGGTGCTGCTCGAGCCAGAGCACGCTCTCGGCGTCGAGGTGGTTGGTGGGCTCGTCGAGCAGCAGCAGGTCGGGCTTCTGCAGCAGCAGCTTGCAGAGGGCCACGCGGCGCTTCTCACCACCGGAGAGGTTGGCGACCGTCGCGTCGCCCGGAGGCGTGCGCAGCGCATCCATCGCCTGCTCCAGCTGCGAATCGAGATCCCACGCGTCGGCCGCGTCGATCTCCTCCTGCAGGCTTCCCATCTCGGCCAGCAGCGTGTCGAAGTCGGCGTCGGGCTCGGCCATCTCGGCGCTGATCTCGTTGAAGCGGTCGATCTTGCCCTTGATGGGGCCGACGCCCTCCTGCACGTTCTCGAGAACGGTCTTCGACTCGTCGAGCTCCGGCTCCTGCATCAGGATGCCCACGGTGAAGCCGGGGGTGAGCTTCGCCTCGCCGTTGGACGGGGTGTCGAGCCCCGCCATGATCTTGAGGATGGTCGACTTACCCGCGCCGTTCGGGCCCACCACACCGATCTTCGCCCCGGGGAGGAACGCCATGGTGACGTCGTCGAGGATCAGCTTGTCGCCCACCGCTTTGCGGGCGCGCACCATCGAGTAAATGTATTCGGCCATGGTCACCAGTCTATGGCGCGGGTCTGGCCCACCAGGCACGCCCCGGTGCCGAGAGCGGGCGCCACCATGCTCTCGTACTGGCCCTGCCCGTACTGCCCGATCAGGCAGTCGTCACCCCAGTGCACCGAGAACTGGATGGAGTCGGCAGCCACCCCCACCGTCGTCACGTCGGGCGTGACCTGCATGGCCGCGATGTCGAAGCCGTTGCTGCGCAGGTTGCTCGTGAAGTCCTGACCTCCGGCCGCCGGGTTCGCCGCGATGAGCGCCTGGTTGACCTGGTCGAAGAACGCCTTGTTGTCGGCGGCCGACCCGGCTGGGTCGAGTTGCTCGGTGACCGGTGCGGACGTCGCCGCCGCTGAGGACGACCCACCCGCGGTGGCGGGAGCGGACGAGACGCCCGGGTCGGCGGGCTCGGCCGTGCAGCCGGTCAGCAGCGCGGCCAGCACGAGCGGCGCACCCGCCGCTGCCAGCGCCCAGCGCCCTCGATTGCCATGCGTCCCTCGCAGCATCGCTCGCGGCGTCCTCTCGTTCGTGAGCCCTGCGACTCGTTCGTGCACCCCGCGACGACCCGAAGGGCGTCCCACCTCCAAGGCCGTCCACGAGTTTATGCGCTCCGGGCGCTGCCCGGCTGTG
>BADC01000053.1 GCA_000333435.1 Corynebacterium-like bacterium B27
GGGTGAAGCCATCACCACGCGGGCGGGCATGCCGAGCGAGCGCACCATGAGCGCCATCGTCACCGCGTACTGCTCGTCGTCGCCCACCATCTGCTTGGCGCTCAGCATGCTCGCGATGCGCTCGGCGCCGTGCCCGGCGCGCGACACCGCCTCGCCCTCGAGACCGTGGCTGAAGAAGCCGTTCTGGCTGAGCCCCGAGGCGAGGTTGCGCACCTGCTCGATGGGGGTGTCGGCGTCGCCGAGGTACTCGTTGGCGAGGGAGGAGATGTCGTCGGGCACCCCGGTCGCCCGCGGCACCTGGATGTTCGACACCTTGCGATCGGCGAGCTGCTCGTCGTTCAGGCGCGGCGGGATGACCGTGCCCACGGTGTAGCTGTCGCCGTCGGTGACACCCACCGTGTCGAGTGCGACGCCGGTGGCGGCGTTGTAGTGCAGTGCGTCCTTCAGGTCTTTCGCCCGGTCGCCGGTGAACTCGAACGAGTCGAGGTAACCGGCATCCGGGAGCCAGACGCCGTCGAGGCCGGTCATCGTGAACGAGAGGGTGGCGGGGTCGCCTTCGACGTCGTTGGCGATGTCGTCGCTCACCCGCACGAAGGTGCCGGAGCCGCTCGAGCCGTCGCCCGCGACGTTGTACACGATGCCGTCGTAGGCGTCGAGCGTGGCGAGGCGGATGCGCGCGTCGTCGGGGAGGCCCGTCACGGTGAAGAGGGAGTCTTCTTTGAAGTCGCGCACGAAGGTGCGGTAGCCCACCAGTGGGCTGGCGTAGTCGTGCAGGTCGAGCGGCGGAACGATCTGGTCGCGCAGCACCTCGCGCGCGGAGGCCGGTACGAGCACGCCGCCCACCACGAAGCCGAGGCCGAGCGAGGCGACGACGAGACCGGCGCCGAGTGCGAGGCGGGTGCTGCGCAGCTTCTTCGCGGCCTCCGGATCGACCGAGCCCGAGGTGGCCAGCCCGCCGCCGCCCCCGACCGCGGTGCCGGCGGCGGCGATGGTGCGGGCTTCGTGGCGGCGCCACGCCAGCCACACCAGGGCGATGCCGGCGAAGGCGAGGCCCTGGGCCACCGGGAAGGCGGCCTCGCGGGTGCCGAACGCGATGGCCGTCACGAACAGTGCGGCGGTGGGCAGCAGCGCCCAGGCGGCGCGGCCCGGCCGCAGGCGGATGGCGAAGCTCGTGGCCAGCACGGCCGCCACGAGGGAGGAGAGGTACGGCACCACGAGAACCGCGGGGAAGGCGCCCACCGGCGTCACCAGGGTGAGCACGTCCTTCCACGAAAACACGACGCCGAGCACGAGCTGGCGCACGGTCTCGAGGGTGGGGATGACGCCGAACAGGGTCGTGTCCGGCGTGGCGAGCGGGCCGCCGAACAGGAGGTACACCAGCACCGTGAGGGCGGCGACGATGACGATGTTCCAGCGCATCCGCCAGCCGGCGAAGGCGATCAGGATGCCGAGGAGGATGCCCGCCGATGCTGGCCACGAGGTAGCCAATGCCGCCGAAGGCCGGGCCGAAGCCGAGCACGGCCACGATTCATGAGCACCGGGATTCACCCCGGCGTCGATTCAACAACGACGAGAGCGGGCGGCCGTTCAACGGGGCGCGGCGGGAAAAGG
>BADC01000052.1 GCA_000333435.1 Corynebacterium-like bacterium B27
GATGTGAGGTTCATGCCGGGGTTCGCGGCGAGCACCTCGGCGAGCGCGACGTCCCAGTCGATGACGCCTTCGCCGCAGGGGGCGATGAAGCGGGAGATGCCCTCCTCGGTCACCCAGAGGGGCGGCGTCACGCAGCTGGGTCGTGCGCACGTGCGGGGCGATACGCGCGATCCCCTCGAGCGGCACCTCGGCGCGCACGGCCAGGTTCGCGGGGTCGAGGCAGACGCCGAGCACGTCGTCGCCGACAGCGTCGATGAGCCGCAGCAGCTCGAAGGTGGTGATCTCCTCGTGCGTCTCGAGGTTCAACCGCACGCCGGTGGCGCGGAGGGCCGGCGCGAGCTTCAGCAGAAAACGCTCGGTGGCCGCGAGCTGGTCGGGCCAGTCGGTGTCGGTGCGGAAGCGGTCGGTGAAGAAGATGCCGGGGTAGGGCTTGTAGCCGCCGATGGCGGTCCAGGTCTCGGTCCAGCCGAACTCGGCGCAGGTGCCGAGCATCCGCTCCATGCCGGCGAGGTAGCTGCCGTTGCCGAGGTCGCGCACGCGCGGCAGTTCCGCCGTCATGTAGGGGTTGACCTTGCCGACGCCCATCTCGACGTAGAGCCCGAGCTCGGCGGCGAGCTGCGCGAAGTCGGTGAGCTCGGCGCGGTCGAGGGTGGGCGAGAGCTCGTCGAGGGTGCGCACGTTCACGCCCTCGAGTCCCATCGCCGCCACCGTGCGGAGGGCGTCGCTCCACGACCCCCACGCCGTGCTGCCGTTCAGGAACTTCATGTCGACCCCGACGCGGGTGGTGGTGAGAGTGGTCTCGGTCATGCTGTCCTCGCTTCGATCAGGGCTCGTCGCTGTTGCCGGCGCATCCGCTCGCCGGCCGGATCGGCCCGGGGAACGGCCTCCAGCAAGGCCTGGGTGTACGGATGCGCGGGGTGGTCGTAGACCTCGTCGCGCGTGCCCTGCTCCACGGCGACGCCGTTCTGCATGATCACGAGGCGGTCGCAGAGGTACCGCACCACGGCGAGGTCGTGGGCGATGAAGAGCACGGAGAGCGACAGTTTCTCCTGCATGTCCTTCAGCAGGTTGAGCACCTGCGCCTGCACCGACACGTCGAGGGCCGAGACGGGTTCGTCGCAGACGAGCACCCGCGGGCCGCTCACGAGCGCCCGGGCGATGGCGATGCGCTGGCGTTGCCCGCCGGAGAACGAGCGCGGGTAGCGGGCCAGGTGCCGCGCCTCCAGGCCCACCAGTTCGAGCATCTCGACCACGCGGTCGCGCCGGGCGGCTGCGCTCAGCTTGGTGTTCACCCGCAGCGGCTCGGCCACGAT
The DNA here is from genome assembly GCA_000333435.1 of Corynebacterium-like bacterium B27. Taxonomy (GTDB): domain Bacteria; phylum Actinomycetota; class Actinomycetes; order Actinomycetales; family Microbacteriaceae; genus Herbiconiux. The sequence goes on from BADC01000052.1 coordinate 1,314, forward strand.
GCGGCCGATCGTCATGCGCGGGTTGAGGCTCGAGTACGGGTCCTGGAACACCATCTGCACCTCGGAGCGGAAGCGCCGCTGCTGGGCGAAGGTCATGCGGCGCAGGTTGATGCCGTCATAGCGGAGGTCGCCGGACTCCGGGCGTTCGAGCCCCATCAGGCAGCGCACCGTGGTCGACTTCCCCGAGCCCGACTCCCCCACGATGCCGAGCACCTCGCCCGGGAAGAGCTCGAACGAGACCTTGTCGACGGCCGTGTGGGTGCGGTTGCCCGACCCGAACCGCTTCACGAGCGAGTCGACGGTGAGCAGCGCGCTCATGCGGGCACCTCCTGGGGGGCGACGGGGGCGGCGGGGGCGGTCGCGCCGGCGGCGGCTTCGGCCATGAACTGGTCGACCGTGCGGAGCCGCACCGAGGGGTCGGCGTCGATGCGGGGGATCGACCCGAGCAGGCCGCGGGTGTACGGATGCTCGGGGTCGGCGAACAGCTCGTCGACCGGCCGGTTCTCCACGATCGCGCCGCGGTACATCACGGCCACCCGATGCGCGAGGCCCGCCACGATGGCCAGGTCGTGCGTGATGAGCAGCACGGCCAGCCCGAGCTCGCGCGACTGCTCCTCGATCAGGTCGAGCACCTGCTCCTGCACGCGCACGTCGAGCGCCGTGGTCGGCTCGTCGGCGATGAGCAGCGCCGGCTGCGCCACCAGGGCGGCCGCCATCACCACCCGCTGCCGCATACCGCCCGAGAACTCCGCGGGGTACGCCGACATGCGGCGCGCGGCATCCGGCACACCGAGCCGGTCGAGCATCTCGAGCGCCCGACGGCGCGCCTCGCGCCGGCCGACACCGCGGATGACGAGCGGCTCGGCCACCTGGTCGCCGACGGTGAGCACGGGGTTCAGCGCGGTCATCGGGTCCTGGAACACCATCGACACGGCCGAGCCGCGCAGTGCCCGCACCCGCCGCTCGGGCGCGCCCACGATCTCGGTTCCGGCCACTCGGATCGAGCCGCCGAGCCGCACGGTGGGGTCGAGGCGCATCACGGCCTTGGCGGTCATCGACTTGCCCGACCCCGACTCGCCCACCAGGGCGAGCCGTTCGCCGCGGTGGATCGTGAGGTCGACGCCGTGCACCAGGGTGAGGTCGCCTGGCGCGTCGTCGATGCGTGCCGCCTCGGGCACCTGCACGGTGAGGCCCGCGATCTCGAGCACCTTCTCGTCGGTCATGTCAGCGCCTCCGCAGACTCGGGTCGAGCCGCACCCGGATGGCGTCGCCGAGCAGGCCGAAGGCGATGGCGGCGATCGTGATGGCGAGGCCCGGGAAGGTGGTGACCCACCACGCTGTGGTGATGTACTCGCGGCCCTGGGCGACCATGGCGCCCCAGTCGGCGCTCGGTGGCGGGGCGCCCACACCGAGGTAGGCGAGGCCCGCCATCAGCACGATCGTGCCCGAGATCTCCATGCTCGCCTGCACGTAGACCGAGTCCATCGAGTTCGGCAGCACGTGCCGGGCGAGCAGCCCGAACCGCGAGACGCCCGTCACCCGCGCCGACTCGACGTAGGCGCTCGACATCGTGACGCGCAGGATGCCGCGCACGAGCCGGGTGGTGCCCGGCCACATCGCGATCACCATGGCCACCACCACCGATCCGAGCGACGGCCCGAGGGCCGCCGCGATGCCGAGGGCGAGCACCATGGCGGGCAGGGCCATGGCGATGTCGCAGATGCGCATGATGACGGTGTCGACCGCCCGCGGCGCGAGCGCCGCGATGCTCGCCACCACGACTCCCACCACCGTGGTCAGCACGACCACGGCGATCGCCGCCAGCAGCGTGGTGCCGGCACCGGTCAGCAGCCGCGACAGCACGTCACGGCCGGCGTCGTCGGTGCCCATCCAGTGCGCGGCGCTCGGCGGCAGCAGCGAATCCACCGGCTGGGCCAGGTAGGGGTCGTAGGGGGCGATGAACGGGCCGACGATCGCGATCAGCACGAGCAGTGCGGTGATGACGATCGCGACGCGGTCGACGATCGGTGCCCGGCGGCCGAACAGTCCGCGGAGCCCCCGGGAGATGCCCGCGCCCAGACCGGCGGGGGTCAGCCACTCGTTGACTTTTCGATAGCCGCGGGTGCCGGCCGGCACGAAGTCGGCATCGACGCTCTCGCGCTCGGCTTCGGCCGTGGGTTCGAGCAAGGAGGTCATGCCGGTGCTCCCGTCGTGTACGAGGCCCGCACGCGCGGGTCGGTGCCGATCTGGATGAGGTCGACCACGAGACTCGCCACGGTGAACACCACACCGATCACGAGCACGCAGCCGAGCACGGCGAAGGTGTCCTGGTTGAGCACCGCCTGATTGAGGTAGACGCCGATGCCCGGCAGGGCGAAGACGGTCTCCACGAGGAGCGCCGCGCCCATCATCCAGCCCAATTGCATGCCGATGATCGTGAGCGTCGACCCGAACGTCGACCGCAGACCGTGCCGGGTGACCACCCGGAACGGCTTCGCGCCCTTCGAGACGGCGAAGGCCACGTAGTCGGTGTCGAGGGCGCCGATGAGGTTCGACCGCACGTTGCGCGCGACCGTGGAGAGAAAGGGCGCGCTCAGGGCGAGGGCAGGGAGGACGAGGTGCTCGAACGAGTCGCCGAACGCCGCGGGGTCGCCGGCGATCAGCGAGTCGAGCAGCGTGAAGCCGGTGACGTCGGGCGGTGCGGCGCCGAAGGAGTTCGACCCCGAGATCGGGAACCAGCCGAGGTTCGAGGCGAACAGCCACTGCAGCAGGATGGCGAGCCAGAACACCGGCACACCGCCGCTCAACACGAAGAGGATGCGCGCCGCGACATCCGGCGCCGTGTCCCGGAGAGCGGCGGCGACTGTACCGA
>BADC01000051.1 GCA_000333435.1 Corynebacterium-like bacterium B27
TCATTCCTGTTTCGGTGGTCACGAGCCGATCCGGCCCGGTCAGATCGGCGAGCACGGCGCGCAGGGCGGCCGCGCTCGAGGTGATGAAGGCGAGCGACTGCTCGTCGTCGATGGGCGCACGCAGCGCGTCGAGGCCGGGCGCGAGGCCGGCGGCGGCGCGCGATTCGTAGTCGCGGGTGAGGGCCAGCACCGACTCGTACTCGGCGTCGGTGAGATCCGGATGCCCGTCCCGCCACACCGGGTCGTCGATGTGGAGCGGCATCTCGGCGGACGTCCGCACCACCCCTTCGATGGAGAGGTTCACCGGGTGCGGCGACTCGAGCAGCGATCCGAGCAGTGCGTGCCAGTCGATGACGCCCTGCCCGACCGGGGCGAGGAAGCGCCCGATGCCGTCGGCGGTGGAGTGCAGCGCGACGTCACGCACGTGGCTGAGCCGCGTGTAGGGCGCCACCCGGGCGGCGGCGGCCACCGGGTCTTCGCAGCGCACGAGCACGTTCGCGGTGTCGAAGGTGATGCCGAACGCATCCGGTCCGGCGCCCTCCACCAGGCGCACCACCTCGAAGGAGGTGATCTCCTCATGGGTCTCGATGTTGAGGTGCGCGCCCGTGTCGCGCAGCACCGGCGCGATGCGGTCGAGCACTTTCGCGGTGGCCCGCAGCTGCTCGCTCCACTCGACGTCGGTGCGGAACCGGTCGCAGGCGTAGAGGCCGCGGATGCGGAACTGGTAGTTCGCGGTGGCCGTCCAGAGCTCGGTGATGCCCGCGGCCGTGACCGCACGGATGATCCGCTCGAGCCCCAACAGGTAGTCGCCCTCCCCGAGCCGGCGGATCTCGGGCGCTTCGGGGGTGGCGTACGGATTGACCTTCGCGGTGCCCACCTCGAGGTAGAGCCCCAGGTCGACGGCGGCGGCGGTGACGTCGGCGAGCTCGGCCGCATCCAGGGTCGGACTCAGGGCGAAGGCCGACCGGAAGAAGGCGCCGTCGAGGCCGAGCGCCGCGACCGCCTCGAGCGTGCCGACGGCGCCGAGCGCTTCGGCGCCCGGGAACTTGCTCGTGTCGGTGCCCACCCGCAGGGTCATGCGAGCTCTCCCGCGTTGTCGCTCAGGTCGACGAGACCGCGGGCGAAGACGTTACCCGGGTCGTACTGCTTCTTCACCGACACCAGCCGGTCGTACTTGTCGCCGTAGACCGAGCGCGCGACGGACTCGTCGCCCGCCACCGAGGTGAAGTTGATGTAGGTGCCTTTCCCGTACGGCGCGAGGGCCTCGTCGAAACCTTCGCCCAGGCCACCAGCGGCGCCTTCTCACCCGGGTACTCCCAGTCGGCGCCGATGTTGGCGGCGAAGGGGGCGCCCACCCCGGCGGTGGAGTCGTTC
>BADC01000050.1 GCA_000333435.1 Corynebacterium-like bacterium B27
GAACGGCGCGGGAGTGCTGTACGGCTTCTTCCGCGTGTGTTCCCGCTGCTGCGGCCGATCACGGGCACCGTGATCATCCTCAACAGCATCCTGGTCTGGAACGACCTGCTGACGCCGTTGCTCTACCTCAGCGGCTCGACGAGCGAGACGATCCCGGTGGCCATCCTCGGCTTCGTCGACCAGTACACCTCGAACTGGCCGCTCATCTTCGCCGGCCTCATCATCGGCGTGACCCCCATCCTGATCGCCTTCTTCGCCCTGCAGAAGACCGTCATCAAGGGCTTCGCCAGCGGCCTCAAAGGCTAGAGCGGCCCACCCGGCCGGCCTCCGGCCACCGATTTGCACCCGAAACACACCACATACAAAGGAGTATCCATGAAGACACGTCGTGTCGCCGTCGCGGTGACCGTCTCCCTCGCAGTCGCCTCGCTGGCCGCCTGCAGCACCCCGGCCGCCCCGGTGAACACCTCCGGCGCGGGCACGCTCACGGTGGCGAGCATCCCGAACTACCAGACCTCGCTCACGGAGCTGATCAAGGAGTTCGAGGCCGCCAACCCCGACATCGATGTGCAGGAGCAGTTCATCGACGTCGCGTCGTACCACACGACGCTCCGCACCCAGCTCTCGGCCGGCACCGCGCCCGACGTGTTCTCGGTGTTCCCGGGCAACGGCACGCCCACAGCGATGCAGGTGCTGCAGCCGGCCGGATACCTCGCCGACCTCAGCGACCTGGCCTTCAACGACTCGGTGCCGAGCGGCCTCGACTCCACCACGGAGGTCGACGGCAAGCGCTACATCATGCCGTACGCGCTGGGCTCGATCGGCATGATCTACAACGAGGAGGCCGTGAAATCGGCCCGTGTCACCCTGCCGACCACCTGGACCGGCGTGCTCGACTTCTGCGACGCGGCGAAGGCGGCGGGCAAGGTGGCCTTCGCCTACGGCGCCCAGACCCCGTTCGTGAACCAGCTGATCGACTACGCCCTCACCGCCACCCTCGTCTACGGCGAGAACCCCGACTTCGACGCCGAGCAGGCCGCCGGCAAGGCGACCTTCGCCGACTCGAACTGGTCGGAGGCGATGGAGAAGCTGATCGAGATGCGCGACCGCGGCTGCTTCCAGGACTCGCCACTCGGCACCTCCTACGAGACCGCGATCGACATGGTCGCGAAGGGCGACGCCCTCTCGATGGTCTCCGTCGTCTCGACGCTCGGTGCGCTGGGAGCCGCCGCCCCCGCCGGCACCACCTTCGGCCTGGTGGCTCTCCCCGCCGATGAC
>BADC01000049.1 GCA_000333435.1 Corynebacterium-like bacterium B27
CCGACCGGTGTCGAGCAGGCCGATGCCGGCGCCGAAGATGCCGATGTAGAGCGTTCCGATGAGACCGCCGACCAGGTGGATGCCCACCACGTCGAGCGAGTCGTCGAAGCCCAGCTTGAACTTCAGCTCGATCGCCAGGGCGCAGACGGCACCGGCGAGGATGCCGAGCACGATCGCCCAGCCCGGGGTGAGGATGTTACAGGCCGGGGTGATGGCGACGAGGCCGGCGACGGCGCCCGAGGCGGCACCGATCGAGGTGGGCTTGCCGTCCTTGATCTTCTCGACGACGAGCCAGCCGATGATGGCGGCAGCGGGAGCAGCGAGGGTGTTGATCCAGGCGATCGCGGCGACACCGTCGACCGCGGCCTCAGAACCGGCGTTGAAGCCGAACCAGCCGAACCACAGCAGCGACGCGCCGAGGAGCGTGAGCGGCACGTTGTGCGGCTTCTGGATGCCCTTCTGGAAGCCGACGCGCTTGCCGAGCACGAGCGCCAGAGCGAGCGCTGCCGCACCGGCGTTGATGTGCACCGCGGTTCCACCGGCGAAGTCGTTGACGCCCCAGACCGGAGCCCAGCCCTCGGCGAGGTTGAAGACCATGAAGGCGACCGGGAAGTAGACGACGGTGACCCAGATGCCCGCGAAGAGCATCCACGCGCCGAACTTGGCGCGGTCGGCGATCGCACCGGAGATCAGCGCCACGGTGATGATGGCGAAGGTGGCCTGGAAGCCCGCGAAGGCGAGGCCTGCGAGGTCGGGGTCCATCGCGCCGCCCTCACCGAGACCGAGCAGGCTGCCGAGCCCGATCGAACCGTCGAAGGGGTTGCCGACGATGCCGGGGATGAGGGGGGTGCCGAACGCCAGCCCGTACCCGTACAGCACCCAGAGGACGCCGACGAGGCCCATCGCTCCAAAGCTCATCATCATCATCGAGATGACGGACTTCGCTTTGACCATGCCGCCGTAGAAGAACGCGACACCGGGGGTCATCAGGAGCACAAGGGCGGCTGCAACGAGCAACCACAGGGAGTTCAGGTTGCCGGTTACTTCTTCCATATGACTGTACCTCTCTAGAACATGCGTGCACTTGCAGGCATGTGGCAGTCTGCCGAAGAGAGATTTCGCGAGACGACGCCGCGTGTGTACGCCGTGTTACACGCCGCGGCCGAATGTAAACATCGTGTTTCGGCCAGCCGCGAATCGTCAGCGAGTCGCCGACGCGATCATGCGCGACGCCGCGCGGAGGTATTTCTTGCGGTACCCGCCGTTCAGCATGTCGCCGGCGAACACCTCGTCGAGCGGCACACCGGAGGCGAGGATGCCGATCTGCGCGTCGTAGACGCGGTCGATGAAGGCCACCAGGCGCAGCGCATCCGTCTGGTCGGTCAGCGGCGTCACGTCGCTGAGGGCGATGGTGTCGACGCCGTCGATCAGCTTGATGTAGCGCGACGGGTGGATGGTGCCGAGGTGCCGCACCAGCTCGCCGAAGGAGTCGATCGTGAGCCGCTCCCCCGCGGCGAGGTGCGCGTCGACCGCGGCGTCGAACTCGGCGCCCGCGGCGAGCGCGACGGCGTGGCCCTCGATGTCGCGGCGGCGGTAGTCGAGCCCGTCGATGCGCACGATGTCGAACCGGTCGGCGATGGCCTGGATCTCGCGGAGGAAGTCGCTCGCCGCGAACCGGCCCTCGCCGAGCGCGTTCGGCGGGGTGTTGGACGTGGCGGCCAGGCGGGTGCCCTTCGCGACGAGCTCGCCGAGGAAGCGGGTCATGAGCATCGTGTCGCCCGGGTCGTCGAGCTCGAACTCGTCGATGGCGATGAACTTCGCACCGGCGAACAGCTGCACGGCGTTGGCGTAGCCGAGGGCGCCGATGAGGGCGGTGTACTCGATGAAGGTGCCGAAGTACTTCGGCCCCGGCGCGGCGTGCCAGAGCGCGGCCAGCAGGTGGGTCTTGCCCACACCGAAGCCGCCGTCGAGGTAGATGCCGGGCTTCGCCGGTGGCGTCTTCTTGCCCCGGCCGAAGAAGCCGCCGGCCTTGGCGGGTTTCCAGCCCTCGGCGAAGTGCCGGATCTTCGCCAGCGCCTCGCCCTGCGACGGGTAGTCGCGGTCGGGGCGGTAGTTCTCGAACGACGCGTGGTCGAACTGCCGCGGCGGCACGAGGGTGCCGGCGAGTTCGGCGCCGGAGATCGAGGGGGCGCGCTCGGTCAAGCGCGGGGGCGACGGCCTGCCGCTCACCTGTCATCTGTGATCCTGTGTGTCGAGATGTGACCCGCGGCGTGCAGCGGGGAGTCGGGAAGACATAGATTCGTGTGGGGTTGTACCTACCCTAACTGGAGGTTGTGAAATGACTGTCGACACCGATCCCGCCGAGAAGTTCGCCGGATACGCCCACCCCGAACGCCTGGTCTCGGGCGACTGGCTCGAAGCGCACCTCGGCGAACCAGGACTCGTCGTGGTCGAGAGCGACGAGGACGTGCTGCTCTACGAGACCGGGCACATCCCGGGCGCCGTGAAGATCGACTGGCACACCGACCTCAACGACCCGGTCGAGCGCGACTACATCGACGGCGCCGGCTTCGCCGCGCTCCTCGGCGGCAAGGGCATCTCCCGCGACGACACCGTCGTGATCTACGGCGACAAGAACAACTGGTGGGCCGCCTACGCCCTCTGGGTGTTCACCCTGTTCGGCCACGACGACGTCCGGCTGCTCGACGGCGGCCGCGACAAGTGGATCGCCGAGGGCCGCCCGATCACCACCGACCGCCCGGCACCCACCCCCGCGGAGTACCCGGTCGTCGAGCGCGACGACTCGCGCATCCGTGCGTACAAGGACGACGTGCTCGCGCACCTCGGGCATCCGCTGATCGACGTCCGCTCCCCCGAGGAGTACAGCGGCGAGCGCACCACCGCACCCGCCTACCCCGAGGAGGGCGCTCTGCGGGCCGGGCACATCCCGAGCGCCGCGAACGTGCCCTGGGGTCGTGCGGCCGCCGAGGACGGCACCTTCAAGCCGGTCGGCGAACTGGATGCGATCTACCGCGGCGAGGCGGGCCTCGCCGACGGCGAGCCGGTGATCGCGTACTGCCGGATCGGCGAGCGGTCGAGCCACACCTGGTTCGTGCTCACGCATCTGCTCGGTTTCGAGAACGTGCGCAACTACGACGGCTCCTGGACCGAGTGGGGCAGCACGGTGCGGGTGCCGATCGTGCGCGGCGTCGAGCGCGGCGAGGTGCCCGCGCGCCGGTAGGTGCGAACGCGAGGGATACTGGAGGGGATGACCGACACCACGCTCCCCGCCTCGCTCGCCTCCATCCGCGACGACTTCCTCGCGCTCGAGCAGCGCGACCGCCTCGAGATGCTGCTCGAGTTCTCGAACGAGCTGCCGGCGTTGCCTGAGCGGTACGCCGAGCATCCGGATCTCTTCGAACAGGTCGTGGAGTGCCAGTCGCCCGTGTTCATCTTCGTGGAGGTGACCGACGGCGTGGTGCACCTGTTCGCGACCGCGCCGAAGGAGGCGCCGACGACGCGCGGCTTCGCGTCGATCCTGGTGCAGGGCATCGACGGGCTCGGTGTCGACGAGGTGCTGGCCATCCCCGACGACTTCCCGAACACGATCGGCCTCACCGAGGCGGTGTCGCCGCTGCGCATCCGCGGCATGACGGCGATGCTCGGCCGCACGAAGCGGCAGATCCGCGAGCGTCTCGCCGCCTAGCCGACCTCAGAGGGCGTTGGCGGTGAGCCAGGCGTCGATCGCGGTGGTCCACTTGGCGCGGTCGTAGTTCCAGAGCTTGGTGTGCCTGGCCACGGAGAAGGGCACGAAGGTCACGAGGTCGGGCCGCGCCTCGGCGAGCTTGCGGGAGCCCGTGGAGGGCACGTAGCCGTCGTCGTCGGAGTGCAGGATGAGCAGCGGAACGTCGACCTCGTCGGAGCGCTTCACGAAGTCGAGCCGGTCGAGGTCGAGCGGCTGCTGCTGGCCGGTGACCACGCCGCCCCACGGATGCGTGATGGTGGCGAACGCCGCATCGCCGACGAGTTCGGGCGCGTGCCGGGCACGGCCGTGGTACCGCAGCACGTCACGCCAGTCGACGGCCGGCGACTCCAGCGCGATCGCACGGATGCGCTCGCGGTGCACAGCCCGCCCCATCGCCTGCAGAGCGATCGCGCCGCCCATCGACCAGCCCATCAGCACGATGTCGGTGGCGCCGTGGTCGACGGCGTATGTGATCGCGGCGTCGAGGTCCTGCCACTCGGTGTCGCCGAGCGCGTAACGGCCGTCGGCCGAGCGCGGCGCCTCGCCGTCGTTGCGGTAGGAGATGTGCAGCGAGTGGTAGCCGTGCGCCCGGAACACCGGGATGGCGCGGATGGTCTCACCGCGCCGCACCCCGCGCCCGTGCACCTGGATGACCCATTTGGTGCTCGACGCCTCCGCCGACGGCACGTACCAGGCGGGTGCCGGCCCGACCTGGGTGAACACCTCGACCTCCTCGACCGGCACCTCGAGCTCACGCGGGTGGATGTAGAACCAGCCGCTGATGCGTCCGTTGCGCGCCCGCGCGAGGTCGCCGTAGTCGACCTGGATGACCGAACGCACCACGATCCCGTCGGAGACGCTCAGCACCTCGCCGAGCCGGGCGTGCCCCGTGTCGCCGGAGAAGCGGAGGCTGTAGAGGCCCGGCAGGATCGAGTCGGCGTCGACCGAGAGGGCGACGGTGCCGTTCTCCTCGTCGTAGCCGAGGATGCGAACGTCGTCGACCGGCAGCGACGGGATGACGATGGCCCGTGACATCAGCGCGGTGAGCACCGCGCCTCCCGCGGCCACGAGGGTGGCGGCCGTGCCCGCGACAAGCGCCACCACGGCCCACCCGGGGACGCGAGCCGGCTCGGCTGACCTCGAACCCATGATTCCGCCCTCCACGACTCCACCCGGCGTGCCTGCGCCGCCCGGAACGTAAAGAACTCTAGTCTGCACTCGTGGCCGATTCCCCCTTCACGCCGGACGTTCCGGCGGCCTTCGGTGCAGCACTCGACTCGCTGCGACGGGCCGACACGCGCGCCGAACTCGTGGTGCACGAGATCCCCGCGCCCGCGAACCTCGCCCCGCACGCGGTGGCACTCGCGGCCGACGTCACCCCGGCACGGCACGGCGCCGACTCCGAGCTGGGCACCGGCCGGTTCATCCTGCTCTACGACGCCGACCGGCCCGAGGCCTGGGGCGGCGAGTTCCGGGTGGTGTGCTTCGCCCAGGCGCCGCTCGAGACCGAGATCGGGCTCGACCCGTTCCTCGCCGACGTCGCCTGGTCGTGGCTGGTCGACGCGCTGGATGCCCGCGGTGCCAACTACACCAGCGCCTCCGGCACGGCCACGAAGATCATCTCGACCGGCTTCGGGGAGCTGTCGAGCCAGGGCGACGGTGCGCAGATCGAATTGCGCGCATCCTGGACCCCCACCGACCACAACCTCCAGGCCCACGTCGAGGGCTGGAGCGAACTCCTCTGCATGCTCGCCGGACTGCCACCCGTCGTCGATGGCGTGACGATGCTGCAGACCAGGCGAGCCAAACGTGACTGACGAGAAGCCGATCGAAGTACCAGAACGGACCGTCATCGCGACGGTCGACGAATTCCATGACGCCGTCGAGGCTCTTGCGGAGGGCACCGGCCCGGTGGCCGTCGACGCCGAACGCGCCAGCGGCTTCCGCTACTCCCAGCGCGCCTACCTCATCCAGCTCTACCGGCGCGGCTCCGGCACCTTCCTCATCGACCCGCCTGCGATCGAGGAGTTCGCTCCCCTGCAGTCCGTGATCGGCGACGTGGAGTGGGTGCTGCACGCCGCGAGCCAAGACCTGCCGTGCCTCCGCGAAGTCGGGCTCGAGCCGAGCACGGTGTTCGACACCGAGCTGGCGGCGCGCCTCCTCGGCATCCCCCGCGTGGGCCTCGGCACCGTGGTCGAGGAGCTGCTTGGCATCCATCTCGCCAAGGAGCACTCGGCCGCCGACTGGTCTACCCGGCCGCTGCCGGCGTCGTGGCTCGAGTACGCCGCGCTCGACGTGGAGTTGCTGATCGACCTGCGCGACTCGATGGCGGTGCTGCTGAAGGAGCAGGGCAAACTCGAGATCGCCGCTCAGGAGTTCGCCGCCGTGGTGGCGAAGGAGGAGAAGGCACCGTTGGCCGAGCCCTGGCGCCGGCTGAGCGGCATCCACGCCCTCCGCGCCGACCGGCACCTCGCCGCCGCCCGGGAGCTCTGGCTCGCCCGCGACGAGCTGGCCCGCGAGACCGATACCGCGCCGGGGCGCCTGGTGCCGGATGCGTCGCTGCTCGTCGCCGCCCGCGCCCTGCCGACCTCGCGCCGCGATCTCGCGGCGCTCAAGCAGTTCTCCGGGCGGGCCTCGCGCTCCGAGCTCGACCGCTGGTGGGCGGCGATCGAGCGGGCGCTCACCACCGACGACATCCCCGTGCAGAAGCGCGCCACCGACACCCTGCCGCCGCCGCGCAGCTGGGCCGACAAGAATCCCGAAGCGGATGCCCGGCTGAAAGCCGCCCGCGCCGCACTCACCGCCCTCTCAGCCGAGCGCGCCATCCCGCTCGAGAACCTCCTCACCCCCGACTTCCTGCGCCGGGTGGCCTGGAACGCCCCCGATCCGCTGACCCTCGAGACCGTCTCCGACGCGCTCCGTGAGCTCGGCGCCCGGCCGTGGCAGATTGAACTGACTGCACAGCCGATCCTGCAGGCCTTTGTCGATCCCCACCAAACGCCCGAGAACCCCGCGGAAGTCGTTTCGTAGGAACAAGCAATCGATTCCGGCCCGGGAATGGGCGGTTCTAGACTCGAGTCGACCAATTCCAGGAGGCATAGTGGCCGAAAGATCTGAAGTCGTTTTCGTCGACGGAGTACGCACCCCGTTCGGGCGTGCGGGCGAAAAAGGCATGTACTGGCAGACCCGAGCGGACGACCTCGTCGTCAAGGCGATCATCGGATTGCTGGAACGCAATCCGAACGTGCCGAAAGACCGGATCGACGACGTGGCCATCGCCGCCACCACCCAGCAGGGCGATCAGGGCCTGACGCTCGGCCGCACGGCGGCGCTCCTGGCCGGGCTCCCGCTCTCGGTGCCGGGCTACGCGATCGACCGGATGTGCGCAGGCGCCATGACGAGCGTGACCACCACCGCGGGTGCCATCGCCTTCGGTGCCTACGACCTCGCCATCGCAGGCGGCGTCGAGCACATGGGCCGGCATCCGATGGGCTTCAACGCCGACCCCAACCCGCGCTTCCTCGCCGAGAAGCTGGTGAGCGCCGAGGCGCTCAACATGGGCAACACGGCCGAGCGCATCCACGACCGCTTCCCGCAGCTCACCAAGGAGCGCTCCGACCGCTACGCGCTGCGCAGCCAGCAGAAGGTCGCGGCGGCGTACGAGGCGGGCAAGATCCAGCCCGACCTCATCCCCGTCGCCACGAAGAGCGCCGAAGGCTGGGGGCTCGCCACCCGCGACGAGGCGCCGCGCCCCGACACCACGATGGAGGGGCTCGCGAACCTGCGCACCCCGTTCCGGCCGCACGGCCGGGTCACCGCGGGCAACTCGTCGGGTCTCAACGACGGCGCCACGGCGTCGCTGATCGCGAGCGAGTCGTTTGCGCGCGAGGTCGGCCTCCCGGTCAAGATGCGTCTCGTCTCGTTCGCGTTCGCGGGCGTCGAGCCCGAGATCATGGGCATCGGTCCGGTGCCCTCCACCGAGAAGGCGCTGCGCAAGGCGGGGCTCTCGATCGACGACATCGGGCTGTTCGAGCTGAACGAAGCCTTCGCGGTGCAGGTGCTGTCGTTCCTCGACCACTTCGGCATCGACGACGACGACCCGCGGGTCAACGAGTACGGCGGGGCGATCGCGCTCGGGCATCCGCTCGCCTCCTCCGGCGTGCGCCTGATGATCCAGCTCGCCCGCCAGTTCGAGGAGCACCCCGAGGTGCGCTACGGCGTCACCGCGATGTGCATCGGGCTCGGCCAGGGCGGCACCGTCATCTGGGAGAACCCGAACTGGAACAAGAAGGCTTCGAAGAAGGCAGGGCGATGACCGACTACTCCACCATCGACTTCAGCGGGTTGGAGGCGTTGTCGGCCGACGAGGTCGTGACCCACTCCTACGTGCGCGACATCACGCTGCCGAGCGGCAAGACCCTCGCGCTCATCACGCTCGACAACGGGCGCGACCACACCCGTCCGAACACGCTCGGGCCGGTCACGCTGACCGAGTACGGCGCGACCCTGGATGCCCTCACCGCCCGTGCAGCGGCCGGCGAGATCGACGCCGTGGCCGTGACCGGGAAGCCCTACATCCTCGCGGCGGGTGCCGACCTGTCGAAGGTCGGCGAGATCCCGAGCAAGGCCGTGGCCAAGCAGATGGCGCAGCTCGGGCACTACGTGTTCGGCAAGATGAAGCAGGTCGGCGTGCCCTCGTTCGCGTTCGTGAACGGGCTCGCGCTCGGCGGCGGCGTTGAGGTGGCGCTGGCCGCCGACTACCGCACCATCGACTCGTCGGTGCCCGCGATCGCACTGCCGGAGGTCTTCCTCGGCATCATCCCGGGCTGGGGTGGCGCGTACCTGCTGCCGAACCTCATCGGCATCGAGAACGCCCTCAAGGTCGTGATCGAGAACCCACTGAAGAACAACCGCACCCTCAAGGGCCAGGAGGCCCTCGACCTCGGCATCGCCGACGCGATCTTCGGGCCCGCGAACTACCTCGAGGACTCGCTCCGCTGGGCCGACGGCGTGCTCACCGGCGCGGTGAAGGTGAAGCGGCCGAACGAGCCCGGCAAGATCGAGCGGATGGTGAAGTGGGATGCCGCCATCGCCATCGCCCGCAAGATGCTCGAGTCGCGCATCGGCACGGTCGCGAAGTCGCCGTACGCGGCGCTCGAACTCCTGAAGGCGGCCAAGTCGGGCACGCCCGAGGAAGGGTTCGCGCGGGAGGACGAGGCGCTGGCGGAGCTCATCTCGGGCGACCAGTTCCGGGCATCCATCTACGCCTTCGACCTCGTGCAGAAGCGCGCGAAGCGGCCTGCCGGAGCGCCCGACAAGGCGCTCGCCAAGCCGGTCACGAAGGTGGGCATCATCGGGGCGGGGCTCATGGCCTCGCAGTTCGCGCTGCTGTTCGTGCGGCGCCTGCAGGTTCCGGTGGTCATCACCGACCTCGACCAGGCGCGCGTCGACAAGGGCCTCGACTACATCCGCGGCGAGATCGCGACGCTGCTGTCGAAGGGGCGCATCTCCCCCGACGAGTCGAACCGGCTGAACGCGCTCATCCACGGCACCACCGACAAGTCGGAGTTCAACGACGCCGACTGGGTGATCGAGGCCGTGTTCGAGGAGCTCGGGGTGAAGCAGGACGTGTTCGCCGAGATCGAGCAGCACGTCTCCGAGACCGCGGTGCTGGCCACCAACACCTCGTCGCTCTCGGTGGAGCAGATCGGTGCGAAGCTCGCCCATCCGGAGCGTCTGGTGGGCTTCCACTTCTTCAACCCGGTTGCTGTGATGCCCCTGGTCGAGGTCGTGAACGCGCCCGCGACGGATGAGGCGACGCTCTCGACGGCCATGGTCACGGCCGCGAAGCTGCGCAAGAACGCCGTGATCACGCGCGACACCCCCGGGTTCGTGGTGAACCGCATCCTGGCCAAGGTGCTGGGTGAGGCGATGCACGCCGTCGACACCGGCACCTCGTTCGAGGTGATGAACCGCGCGCTCGACCCGTTCGGGCTGCCGATGACGCCGTTCGAGTTGCTGGAGCTGGTGGGCCTCAAGGTCGGCGCGCACGTGCTCGACACGCATCACGCCGCCTTCCCGGAGCGCTTCTTCGAGAGTGCGAATCTGCACAAGCTCGCCGAGCACGGGCGCATCTTCGAGCGTGACGGCAAGGGCAAGATCACCGGCTTCGACAAGAAGGCCGTGGCTCTGGTCGCTCCCCCGAAGGGCACCGGCACGCCGATGACCGAGGAGGAGATCCTCCGCCGGGTCGAGGACGGCTTGGCCGACGAGGTGCACCGGATGCTCGAGGACGACGTCGTGCACGCGGCGGAGGACATCGATCTCTGCCTCATCCTCGGCGCGGGTTACCCGTTCCAGATGGGCGGCCTCACGCCCTACCTCGACCGGGTGGGCGCCTCCGAGCGCGTCTTCGGCGACACCTTCCACCACCCCGTCATCCGCGGCGTCTCGTAGCCCTGCGGCCGGAGTTCTCCACACGAGACGGCCACCGACGCCCCTAGCGGGCGCGGTGGCCGTCTCCTTTGGAGAAGTCCGCGGTGTCGGAGGGTGGCGGTAGCGTTCGGGCATGACTAAGACGCAGTACTACGTGGCCGCGAGCGTGGACGGGTTCATCGCCGACCGGGAGAACTCGCTCGACTGGCTGATGCAGTTCGGGTTCGAGGAGTTCGGCGCCGACTACGAGGGGTTCCTCGCCGACGTGGGGGTGGTGGTGATGGGGTCGCGCACCTACGAGTGGCTGCTCGCCGAGGGGAGCCCGTGGGCCTACGCCGACCGCCCGGCGTGGGTACTCACGAGCCGCGAGCTGCCGCCCATCGAGGGCGGTGCGAACATCCGCTTCGCGTCGGGTGACGTGAGAGAGCTGCACACGGAGTGGGTGGCCGCGGCCGGCGGCAAGAACGTGTGGGTCGTGGGTGGCGGCGAGGTCGCCGCTCAGGTCGCCGACGCGGGCCTGCTCGACGAGCTGCTGCTCACCACGATGCCGGTCGTGCTCGGTGCCGGGGCGCCGCTGCTCCCCGTGGCCGCCACCACCGGTGTGCTCGAACTCGTGAGCACCCAGCGATTCCCGGGCGGCGCGACGGGAGCGGTCTACCGCACCAGGGGGTGAAGCTGATCCGTGTCGGTGCCGGCTTTGTCAGTGCCGGCTTTGTCGGTGCCGGGCGCTGACGCGCGCACCGGGCGGGCGATCGGGATCTTGTTGCCCCGCACCTGCGCCACCACGTCCTCCGCGATCTGCTCGGGAGTCAAGCCGACCTGCTGCAGGATCTCCGAGCGTGAGGCGTGCTCCAGGAACTCGTCGGGCAGGCCGAGCTCGGTCACCGCGGTGTCGACCCCGGCCTCGCGCAGATCCTGGCGGATGCGCGTGCCGATGCCGCCGACCCGCACACCGTCCTCGATCGTCACGACGATGCGGTGCGCATCCGACAGCTCGATGACCGACCACGGCACGGGCACCACCCAGCGCGGGTCGACGACGGTCGTGCCGATCCCCTGCGCCTCGAGCAGGGTCGCGACCTCGAGCGCCAACTCGGCCATGACGCCGACCGCCACGATCAGCACGTCTTTCTGTGCGTCCTCGCGCAGCACGTCCACGCCGTCCCCGGTGCGCCGGAGCGCGGGGATGTCGGCGCCCACGTTGCCCTTCGGGAAGCGGATGACCGTCGGCGCATCCGTCACCCGCACCGCTTCGGCGAGCTCTTCCCGCAGCCGCTCGGCGTCCCGCGGTGCCGAGAGACGGATGCGCGGCACCACCTGCAGGATCGCCAGATCCCACATGCCGTGGTGGCTCGGCCCATCGGGCCCGGTGACGCCGGCCCGGTCGAGCACGAAGGTCACGCCGGCCTGGTGCAGGCCGACATCCATCAGCACCTGATCGAACGCGCGGTTGACGAAGGTGGCGTACAGGGCGACGACCGGATGCAATCCCCCGTACGCGAGGCCGGCCGCTGAGGCGACGGCGTGCTGCTCGGCGATGCCGACGTCGTAGACGCGGGCCGGGAAGCGCTCGGCGAACTCGTGCAGCCCGGTCGGTCGCAGCATGGCGGCGGTGATGCCGACGATCGTCGCATCCTGCTCGGCCTGCCGCACGATCTCATCGGCGAAGACGCTCGTCCAGGACGGCGCACCGGAGGGCGCCGACAGCGGCTCGCCCGTCTCGGGATCGATCTGGCCCACCGCGTGGAACTGATCGGCGGCGTCGGTGCGTGCCGGCTCGTAACCGCGCCCCTTCTCGGTGATGGCGTGCACGATCACCGGGGCCGCGTACTCCTTGGCCTGCCGGAGCGCCTCCTCCATCGCCACGACGTCGTGCCCGTCGATCGGCCCGAGGTACTTGATGTCGAGGTTCGCGTAGAGCGAGTTGTTGTTGGTCATGCGGCTGAGGAAGCCGTGCAGACCGCCGCGCGCGCCGCGGTAGAGGGCCCGCGCCGGGGCGCCGAGGCGGTCGGCAACCTTGCGGCTGGACTGGTGCAGATGCTGATAGCCCTGCTTCGTGCGGACGGTGTTGAGGTAGCGGGCCATGCCGCCGATGGTCGGCGCGTACGAGCGACCGTTGTCGTTGACGACGATCACGAGGTTGCGCGAGTTGTCGTCACTGATGTTGTTGAGCGCCTCCCACGTCATGCCTCCCGTGAGCGCCCCGTCGCCCACCACGGCGACGACGTGACGATCGGTCTGCCCCGTCATCTCGAACGCGCGCGAGATGCCGTCGGCCCAGGAGAGCGAACTGGATGCGTGCGACGATTCGACGACGTCGTGCGGGCTCTCCGAGCGCTGCGGGTACCCGGCGAGGCCACCCTTCTGCCGGAGCCCGGAGAAGTCCTGACGGCCGGTCAGCAGTTTGTGCACGTAGGACTGATGGCCGGTGTCGAACACGATCGCGTCGCGGGGTGAGTCGAACACTCGGTGGATGGCGATGGTGGTCTCGACCACGCCGAGGTTCGGGCCCAGGTGTCCGCCGGTCTTGGAGACTTCGGCGATCAGGAAGGCCCGGATCTCGGCCGCCAGCGTGTGCAGCTGGTCGGCCGAGAGCGCATCCAGATCTCGCGGTTCGTTGATCCCTTCGAGCAGGCTCATACCAGCCACCTTCCCATCCCGGCGTGATCTTTCACTCTACGCCGCACAGGCCGGGAAACCGCTCAGACGAGGCTCCGCAACACGTACTGCAGGATGCCGCCGTTGCGGTAGTAGTCCGCCTCACCAGGGGTGTCGATCCGCACCACCGCGTCGAATTCGATCGTCTCCTTGCCGGCGGGCGAGTGCTCGCTGGGGGCGGCCACCACGTGCACCGTCTTCGGCGTGCGACCCTCGTTCAACTCCTCGATGCCCGTGATCGTGACGATCTCGGTGCCGTCGAGGCCGAGCGAGGCCCAGCTCTCGCCGGCCGGGAACTGCAGCGGAACCACGCCCATGCCGATCAGGTTGGAGCGGTGGATGCGCTCGAAGCTCTCCACGATGACGGCTTTCACGCCGAGGAGCGAGGTGCCCTTCGCCGCCCAGTCGCGCGAGGAGCCGGAGCCGTACTCCTTGCCTCCGAAGATGACGAGCGGCGTGCCGGCGGCCTGGTAGTTCTGCGAGGCGTCGTAGATGAAGGACTGCGGGCCCTCGGGCTGCGTGAAGTCGCGGGTGTAACCGCCCTCCACCCCGTCGAGCAGCTGGTTCTTCA